>JAJZCB010000023.1 GCA_021846285.1 Bacillota bacterium | reverse complement strand
TCCGTGCCCAAGGCGATCCGAACCCCGGAGCGAATCGCATTTTTTATATTCGCCTGTCGTATGGAGGCCAACCGCCGAGCCTTATCCACTGCGTAAGCGGGAATGCCGTGGGCGGTTCCATATTCAAGAATTTTCGTCGCGGCGCTCAACGTTGGCACAAGATACGTTCCATGCTGTACCATGTGTCGAATGAGTTCTTCCGTAAGAAATATTCCATGTTCAATCGAGTCGATCCCCGCTTCCAACGCATTCTTTATACCTTCGGCGCCCTGGGCATGGGCCACCGCCTTCTTGCCCGCGCGATGAGCCACCTGAACAGCCGCGCGCATTTCGCTCTCCGTGAGTTCGGCCTGCCCGGGGTCGACGCCTTCCGTCAAAATCCCCCCGGTAGCAATGAGTTTGATGACCTCAGCTCCGGCTTTGAGTTGCTCGCGCGCCGCCTTGCAAGCCTCGTCAGGCCCATCAACCTCTCTGCCCCAAAAATGACTATGTCCTCCTGTCATACAGAGCACACGTCCAGCAGGGATAATGCGGGCGCCGGCAATAATCCCTGCCCGTTGCGCCCGGCTCAAAGCGATCTCGGCATTATCCAGTCCCCCTAAGCTGCGCACGGTCGTAAACCCTCCCAACAAGGTCTCATACGCATTGCGCGCCCCGATCAGCGCAGCGTCCGCCGCTGTCATGCCAAGTCGTCCTGAAGGGTCTGGGAGTCCAGGAAATGTAATGTGAACATGACAGTCAATCAGTCCTGGCATAAGGGTCAGCCCTTCGGCATTTATGACGAACTCATCGTTGATGGGCTCCAACCCCACGCCGACCTCACTAATCCACCCTTCCTGATTAATTCGAACGTCGGTGTGCTCGAATAGATTACCGTCAGTAAAGATAGACCCTCCGTGTATCAGCATCCTCATCGTTTCCCCTTTGTCGTATATGAAATTCGAACACACTTAAAACTATAAACAGCCCGAACTCTCTGTCAAGACATTTTTTTCGGAATACGAAGTATATGCACTCCACTTGACAGCAGTACGTCAAACAATCTCTGCATCCTCTGTTAAAATGATTTTCATAGGGCGAGATCAATCGACGAAACGAATGGGGAATTCCAGTGATCGACATGAAGTTAGATGATAACCGTCGACTTAAATCTCGCGTGGGGTGGACAATCTTCTTCCTGCTGTATGGGGTAGCCTCTACCCCGCAACCCCTGATCTGGCTGTATGTCAGCGTGTATTTGGCACTGGTGTGGATGCCGGTCAACTGGCCGGGACAACACATTATCGTCGCGGCGTCCCTGGCGGGCGCTGCAGGGGTTCTTGTGGCCATCAAAGTATTTGGACTGCCGTCCGATTCCGCCGCATTAATCGTGCCCTTTTCGGGGTTTCTGGCTGGGTCGCGAATGCCGCTTCGCCGCTCTGCAATCATCACGGGTGCGCTGGTTGGCGCTGTTCTGTTCGCAACCCAGGGGGTCAATCCGGTGTTCTGGGGATATATGCTTTCCACTGTGGGTATTTTCTTTGGCGTGCGTGGCGCGCGGCTGCGCAGCGAAGCCACGATACTCGACAAAGTGCGTTTGCAGGAACTGCAGGCCGCCCACGCCGAACTTCAGCAGACGCACGAGGAATTGTTGCAGACGACGGTGCTGGCGATGCAATCGACAGCCATGGCGGAGCGTGCGCATATTGCCCGGGACATTCACGACGGCGTCGGCCACCATCTGACATCGCTCATCGTGCAACTGCAGGCGTTACAGTTCATGTTGCCGGATAACCCGGAGGCAGCCGCCTCCCGTCTTCCCGAGATGCTGACGGTCGCCAGACAGGCCGTGACAGACGTTCGTCATGCCGTTCGCCAATGGACCGAGGATGATACTCAACTGGGTCTGTCCGCGCTGCGCGGTCTCACTGACCAGGTTGCGAGGAGCGCGGGAATCGCATGCGAGTTTCGCGAATCTGAGCACGTGACACAGTGGTCGAAAGAGGCGAGCGTGACTCTCTATCGCATCTTGCAGGAGTCGCTGACCAACGTGCTGCGCCACTCAGGAGCCAAAAACGTTATCGTGGATGTGGCCGAGACGCAGGGATGGATCGTCCTGACGGTCTCTGACGACGGGTCCTGCACGGCAGACACCGTACTCACTCCGGGGTTTGGGCTAAAGCATATGCAGGAGCGTTGTCGGGCGATGGGCGGCGAACTTACGTACGGTCCAGGTGAACCGCGCGGTCTTACCGTAAGTGCTCGATTGCCGCTTGCCAAGGAGGCTGTGAGTTGAAAGAGTCGGAACGAATTCGCGTCATGCTGGCAGATGATCAGACCATGATCCGTCACGGGCTCAGTTACATTGTAAACACGCAGGAGGATCTGCTTGTCGTCGGTGAAGCCGGAAACGGCGACGAAGCGATCATGACGGCCGCTGCCTGTCGACCTGACGTCATTCTCATGGACATCCGCATGCCTGGACGGACCGGTATTGAAGCAACTCAGGCCATTTTGAAATGCTGTCCGAACGCTAAAATTGTGCTTCTCACGACATTTGACGTGGACGAGTACGTATTTGACGGCATGCGCGCCGGCGCAGTCGGTTATCTTCTTAAAGACGCCGACACCCATGATCTGTTGGATGCGATCCGGGCTGCGCAGCGAGGAGAAGCCATTTACCGCACCAGCGCCGCGTCTCGTGTACTGGCTCAGGCTATAGCTCACCAGTTTCCCCTTGCGGATCGACGAACATCGTCAGAGCTTCCGTCACCACCGGCCGAGGCGAACGAGGCGCTGGGGGAATCGCTTACGGAACGCGAACTCGATGTGTTGCAACACATGGCTTACGGTAAACGGAATTCAGAGATTGCAGCGCAGCTCTTTGTGACCGAGGGCACCGTCAAGACCCATGTGCACAATATATTGCAGAAACTGAGAGCCGAGGATCGAACTCAGGCCGTCGTTTTTGCAATCCGCAACCGTCTGGTTGACTAGATCCCCTGTTGTCATATATCTGCGGATAGAGACGCATTGTCTCAATATCCCCTTGTGGATAGACGCTCAGTTCCCTTTGCAGAGATACAATGGATCCATGCAGAAATTATACAACTCTGAGAGGAGCTGACTTGTGGACGCCATAGTGGAGATGATCGACGTCGCGAAAGAATTCGGGCGCAAGCAAGCCGTGCGAAGCGTGTCGCTTGCCATCGCCAGAGGAAGCGCTGTCGCCCTGCTCGGACCAAACGGCGCCGGAAAGACCACCAGCATCGCCATGATGCTGGGTCTCTTGCGCCCCACTCGCGGGCAGGTCAGGCTGTTTGGAGGCGATCCCGGTTCACCGCGCCAGCATGTTCGCTTGGGAGTCATGTTACAGAGCGTCAGCGTGCCAGATCGGTTGACAGTGGCTGAAACGATCAACCTGTTTCGTGGATTTTACCCTGCTCCCCTGCCCACTGAGCGATTGTTGTCAGCAGCCGGCCTGAAAGATGACGCGCGCACGATGGCGAATCGACTGTCTGGCGGGAAAATGAGGCGCCTGCAGTTCGCCCTCGCCATGGCCGGCGATCCTGACGCGCTTTTTCTTGATGAGCCCACGGTCGGCATGGACGTCACATCCCGACGCCAGTTCTGGGATGAGTTGCGCGGGTTCATTGCGTCTGGAAAAACCCTGCTTCTCACCACTCATGACCTGCAGGAGGCGGATATGGTCGCAGACCGTGTGATCGTCATGAACGAAGGAACGATTGTCGCAGACGCTCCACCCGAACGGATTAAAATGGAATTCGGCGGCCGCCAGATTTCGTTCGCCGCAGGCGCCGGAGTTGACCTTGCACAGTTGGATCGCCTGCCGTATGTGTTGAGCGTCCACACAGCGGGTCGCAAAGTTACCCTTCGCACCACGGACTCCGACGCCGTGTTGCGGCGTCTCATCCAGGGAGAATGGGATATCAGCGACATTCAGGTCACTGGCGCAGGTCTCGAAGACGCGTTTGTCCGTCTGACCACAGAAATGGGGGAGCATACATGAAAGCGATGTTTTCACAGTGGAAGGCGGAGTTGCTGCGCACGGCCCGCGACCGCAGATTCTTTTTATTGACGCTCGGCATGCCGATCGCGTTTTACCTGATCTTCATCAATCAACAAGGCGGCGATGTGAAGATTGCCGGCACCTTTTGGGGTGAGTACTTCATGGTGTCCATGGCCGCATTTGGCGTCCTGGGTTCCTCTGTCAATACGTTCGGGGTCAGACTGGCCGCAGAACGCAAGAGCGGTTGGGTTCGTTTCCTGCGTACGACTCCCCTGTCATCCGTCGGATACGCGCTGGCCAAGACGTTCACGCAGTTGACTCTGTCGCTGTTTATCGTAATTGTGATATTTGCCGTCGCCCATTTTTCGCAGAATGTCGACTTAGCGCCCGTTCGGTGGCTGGAGATTCTGGCCTGGCTTTGGCTCGGATCGCTGCCTTTTGCGGCGCTCGGCGTGCTGATCGGCATGGCTGGCAGTGCGGCGCAGGTGCTCGGAACACTCGTGTATCTCGTGTTCTCCATGTTGGGAGGACTTATGACGCCTGTACAGGTCTTGCCCAAAACCATGCAGCAGATTGCCAGATGGATGCCCACGTATCACTTCGCCCGACCGGCATGGAACCTGCTGGCCAATCGCTCTGTGCAGTGGTCGGACGTTGCGATCCTATTGGCTTACGCTCTGCTCTTTATCGCGCTGGCGGCGCTCGTGCAGCGCCGTGTCGATTCGCGGCCAGAATGATGAAACAAGGAGACCCGGTCGGTCTCCTTGTTCCGTCTAGATAGAGCTCAAATGGGCCTGAGAGCCACGGTCACTTCGCTGCGATTATGAAATAGTTGCCGCGCTCCTATAATCTCATACGCATGTCGAAGTTTGCTCAGAGAGAGGGTCGCGAGGCGTTCCTGTTGCCGCTCCGGCAGTTTGAGCGTCATGACGCCGATTCCACCAGGGCGCAGCGAGTGTGCCGCAGTATTCATCAAGGCCACTGATTCGCCAACGTCCATCTTCATGTCATTGACAATGATGTCGAATGTATCTGGGTGGCGCAGATAGGCCTGCGCCGTTTCGCGATGGTGCAACACCAGGTCATCCGACTGCAGCGACGGCGCCAGTTCCGCCGGATCCACGGCCGTCACGTGCGCGCCCAAGCTCCTCAAAACCCGCGTCCATCCGCCTGGCGCCGCCCCCAAATCGAGCGCTGCGTCGCCTCTCTTTACGCAGATGCCAAACAGATCGATCGCCTCCAGTAACTTGAACTCCGCTCGGCTGATCTGTTCGGCCTGCCGCGCAAAGCGGTGCACCCCGCCTGACCAGACGCTGAGATTGTCAGCAGCAAGGGACACTCCCAGGAACGCTTTGTCATTGCCACAGACAACAGACACTACCTGGGTTGGATGGCGAACGTCCAGGTCGGCGCCAATTGCTTGTACGCGCTTGGCCAATGCATCATTGAGATCGTACACTGAGTAAGGATCTTTGCCGCCGTATAAGGAGCGAGTCTGCACTGAAAAGGAAACGGCTGGATCGATGAATCCAGCGAGTCTTTCGGCGGCGTCAGCCAAGCGGGCGACATCAGCCGATGTGTGATCAAGCGCAACCGCCAACTGGGCTGGACAGATATGGCGGATAAAGACTGGGGAATGTTGCCGGAGGCGCCGAACAAGAGCTTGATGGCCCGCTTGTGAACGGACGCGTCCAATACCCGGACCGAGTGCGCCGAGCCACTCAATACCCGCACCTGTCCTGTGCAGCTCATTCAGGGCAATCTGCAGCGATTCCGGCGCAGCCGTCATGATGCTCGTATGCGCGCTCAGGTGTTCTGTTCCCACGCATGGATCCCCTCTCACAATCCCGCTGAATCCCTGTTGTCCTTTTTCCCGGGCGCACCAGCACAGCCTGTCCGATACCTACACTCTATAAACGTCGGAGCCGCACGCGGCTGACCGCATGATCAAACCCTTTTTCAAGGATCAGCCTGGCTCGTTCCCGCGTTGGTAATATGTTGTTCTTCAAGTTGATCAGGTTAATCTCCCGCCACAGTTGGGCGGCCGTCTGCTCCGCCTCTTCATCTGTCAATTGGGCGAATCGCCGAAAGTAGGAATCGGGATTCCGAAACGCCGTACGTCGCAACATGTGAAAACGATCAATATACCATCTCTCGATATGACTGGCATCCGCATCGACGTAAATGGAGAAGTCAAAGAAATCCGACACGGTGACCTGGGCGCCTGTTCTGTCTCCCCGTGTTGACGCCTGAAGCACATTGAGACCTTCGACGATCACGATGTCTGGACGATGCACTTCCTGCGCCTGATTCGGTACGATATCGTATAACAGGTGGGAATAAAGAGGCGCTGTGACATACTCGCGGCCAGACTTCAAGTCGGCCAGAAATCGAATGAGACGACGAACATCATAACTCTCCGGGAATCCCTTACGATGCAGAAGATGGCGCGCTTCCAGTATCGCATTGGGAAAAAGAAACCCATCGGTGGTTACCAACTCGACGCGAGGGTGGTTGGGCCAGCGCGCCAGAAGGGCCTGAATGATGCGCGCAGTCGTGCTCTTCCCTACTGCAACACTGCCGGCCAAGCCGATGATGTAAGGCACACTGACCGATGCGCCGCCCAGAAATGTATGAGTAATCTCTTGAAGGTTCTGCGTTCCCGAGACATACAAGTTTAGAAGACGTGACAGAGGAAGATAGATCTGGGACACTTCCACGAGGGAGACCTCGTCATTGAGCCCACGGAGCTGGTCCAATTCCTCTTCTGATAACGGCAAAGGCGTGGAAAGGCGCAACTCTGCCCACTCTTCTCGATTCATAATCACATATGGCGAGTACGTCGCGGATTTTGCCTGGTTCACTGAATGACTCCTCGCGGTCGTAGATTAAGGCTTTGCTTCCGGGGAAGCAGACGGAGCCGAAGTTCCCTTGTACACCTGATAAAAACGTTCATACTTGCCAGGTTGTACGGCGGGCACAATGCGTTCGTCCGCTGCCTGTCTGTCAGGTCGCGGCGCACCTTGGCGGCTGCCCGAAGACTTGTTCGGGCCGGGCGCCTTGTCGCCTCGTTGCGTGACCCGGTGACGCTTGCGGTGCTCTGTGAGTTGCTGTTCGGTTTTGACGTTGGAACGTTCCCATTCGCGCAGGATCGTATCGACATAGCGGAAATTATACACTCCCGCCAACACAGACTCGCGGAGCGCCTCCACAATGAGCCACTCTGTGTATCCATCTTCATCGATCCAATGGATCACCTGTTCATATTCGAGCGGTGACAGCAGTCGCCCAAATTCCTCTTCAAACCGCGTGAATACAGACAGTGCGACGCTCTGATTGGATTGCACTCCGATCATGCGCTCAAACAGCGGTCGAAGGCTCAGTCTATGATTGGTGTGAACGAGCAGGCCCTGTCCCAAAAGGCTCTGCAATATGGCCGCGATCTGATCTTTGGAGATGCTCATGCGCGAGACCAGTTCATCCAGGCTGGGAAAGGAGTGTTCAATCTGCTGATAGGCGGCCGCCTGGAAGACGACCATCGCTTCCTGATCCGTAAGTCCTATGGACCGATACTTTGTAAGGAGTATATATGGGAAAGTTACATAACTCTGCTCAATGGCGTCGATCGCGTGATCCAGTAACCGCTTGCCCAAACCATCCACCTCCTCTATCAGTATATCATTCTCCTATCCGACCGAATAGAGTTCCGAAACATATAAAAGGTTGCCCGCTAATGCGGACAACCTGACAGGTGTCGCGCCAGTTCCTTACGGGTACAGACGATACAGCAGACGGGGAAACGGTATGGTTTCTCGCACGTGCTCCAGTCCGCAAATCCAGGCGACGGTTCTCTCCAGTCCGAGTCCAAAGCCGGAGTGCGGAACCGATCCATATTGGCGCAGGTCCAGATACCAGGAATAGGCGTCCGCGGGGAGTTGATGCTCCTCGAAGCGCTGAAAGAGCAGATCGGCGTCGTCGATCCGCTGGGAACCGCCGATAATCTCGCCATACCCCTCCGGCGCGAGCAGGTCTGCGCATAACACAACCTCGGGGCGCATGGGATCGGGTTTCATGTAAAAGGCTTTCAGCGATGTGGGATACCGTTCCACAAACACGGGCTGCTCATACTGGGCGGCTATTTCGGTTTCGTGCGGCGCGCCAAAGTCATCTCCCCAGGTGATCTCATGCCCATTTTTCTGCAAAAATGCAATCGCTTCATCATACGATATTTTCGGAAACGGAGATACCACTTTCTCCAATCTGTCAATATCCCGACCCAATGTACGCAGTTCCTGTTCACAGTGCCGAAGAACGTGCGAAACCACGTATACGATCAACTGCTCCTGAATCTCCACACTCTCCTCATGGGTTGTGAAGGCCATCTCTGGCTCAATCATCCAAAATTCGATCAGGTGGCGGCGCGTCTTTGATTTCTCTGCTCTAAACGTCGGGCCAAACGAATACACTCGACCGAGGGCCATGGCGGCCGCTTCCATATACAGTTGCCCGCTTTGCGTCAGATATGCGTCTTCGTCGAAGTACTTGGTATGAAATAAGTTGGTCGTGCCTTCACAAGCGGACGGTGTCAAAATCGGAGGATCCACCTGAGTGAACTCACGATCGTCAAAAAATGCTCGAATGGCCCGGATTATCTCTGCCCGGATCTTCAAAATGGAACGCTGACGCGGCGACCGGATCCACAGATGGCGATGATCCATCAGGAAATCGACGCCATGCTCTTTCGGGGTGATCGGATAGTCGTGTGTAAGCTGCAGAGTTTCGAGGGTGATTGCCTGCAGTTCCACTCCAGAGGGCGCGCGTTCCTCCGCCTTGACGATGCCAGTGATTCGCAAGGAACTTTCCTGCGTCAATGCAGACGCTTCCGTAAACGTGTCGTCCGAGACATCTGACCGCACCATGACGGCCTGAACGAATCCTGTTCCATCGCGCATTTGCAAAAACACTATTTTCCCGGACGATCGTTTGGCGTGAAGCCACCCGTCTATGGCGACCTCTTCGCCGATATGTCGTCCAAGATGACTGATAGTCACTGTTTTCAACAACAAATCCCCCCAACCACACAAATTTTTCCGACAGATATGTACTGTTTCAAGGCTGACATCATTGTAAAAAGAAAAGACCCGCAATGCAATGAGCGGGCTTTTCATCCTGCTGCTGATGCTGACAAACGGCAGGCGGGTTTAATTGGCGACTGGTTGCGGGGCGTCAGCGCACTCGGAAAGCCACGACCGGAAACTGTCTCCATCAATGCTCTCCTGAGACACAACATAATCCGCATATGTCTTGAGCGCTTCCGCATACGGCGCCAGCACATCGCGAGTTCTACCCTCAATCGCCGCCAGAATGTGTCGCACTTCTTCATCAAGTATCGTTTCAGGCAAATGTTCCTCGGCCACAATGCCAATGCGGCTGAGACCGCACATCACTTCCGTGCGGGCGATGCGACTGGCCTGAAGAAAGTCATTTTGCGCCCCTGTCGAACGGTTGCTAAAAATCAACTCCTCAGTAACGGCGCCGCCTAGGGCCACCACGATCTGTTGATCCAACTGTTCTTTGGTGTACAGATATCCGTCCGATTCAGGAATCTGCCGCACAAAACCCAGCGCGTTGCCCCGCGGCGCAATCGTGATGTGCGACACAGAATGCGGACGCATCACTTCCGAGGCGACGGCGTGACCCAGTTCGTGAACCGCGACGCGATACAGTTCCTGGACAGTTGGCAGACGACCTGTCTTCTCCCCCATCAACACCTTATCCACCGCGTCGCGAAAAAAGTCCTGGGTGATCCGCTGCGCATTCTGGCGAAGTGCGATGATCGCAGCTTCGTTGGCCAAACTCTCCAGTTGAGCGCCTGAAAACCCAAACGTTTCTCTGGCGATATGTTCAAGATCTACATCCTCAGAAAGCGGCTTGTCTTTCGTCTGAATCCGCAAAATATGCAAGCGGCCCTCCTTGTCGGGCAAATCCACTTTGATTTGCCGATCAAAACGGCCTGGCCGCAAAAGCGCGCCATCGAGAATGTCCGCCCTGTTCGTGGCGGCAATGACAAGGACCATGGGAGTCTGTGTGGTTTGCATGCCATCCATTTCAGTCAGCAACTGATTCAGCGTCTGATCATACTCCTGATGGCTGTGCGCACCCCGCTTCCCACCCACAACGTCGATCTCATCGATGAATACAATGGCGTTGTCCCTGCCTTCCTTGCGCGCGCTCTGACGAGCCTTGCGAAACAGTTCCCGGACCCGCTGGGCGCCAACGCCAACGTACATCTCGACGAACTCGCTGCCAGAGGCCGACACGAAAGTAGAATCCGTGTAAGTGGCGGCCGCTTTGGCCATCATGGTTTTACCCGTTCCGGGCGGCCCAGTGAGCAAAATCCCTTTGAGGGGTCGGATTCCCAACGATCGTATCTTATCCCGATAACGCAAAAAATCGAGGGCTTCCATCAATTCTCGTTTTGCGTGGTCCTGCCCGCCAATGTGGTCAAAATGAACAGAGTGCCTGATCGCCGCTTCCTTGGAACCGGTCGGAGCGACCTGTCTTCGTTCGATCAATGTATAGAAAGCGAATCCGAGTGCGCCCAGCACAAGCAACGGCAACACATTGATGCCAATCAAAGCCAGAAAAATGGCAACGGCCACGCCAGCGCCAATCAGCCAATCTCTCACTGTCCATTCACCCCTGACGCCATGATCGTATAGGGAACAATGCCATAAAGATAGTTGCTCTTTTGCGCCAACTGAATAAAGATGTCCTGGCTGTTCATCGTAACGACGCAGGTCATCTGTTTCCCGGCTGCAGCGTGCTCAAGTTGGCTGATCATCGTCACATAATCGCCGTGCGCAATTCCTTGACGCAGAATCGGCTGCATGGCCTCGTAGGCGGAGGCAAGCGCAGGTGTGCGGCGATCTTTCAAATTGATGTTCATCGGTCCGCCAAGGCTGTTTGACACTTCGGTTTCAATCTGAGTATATGTGGTCTGCAAATCGGGCACCTTAGCAAGAGCGATCACGACCGTCGGCGATTGCGCGCCCGTTGCAACCTGAACCGACTGAACCGCCGGGATCTTTGCCAGTTGCGACTCAAGCGGCTGTACGACTTCGTATGTCCGATAGATCTGAAGCCCCCCGAACAAAACTGCGAACGTGAGGATCAGAGCGGTTACCGTTGGGAGAATGCGGATCCTTGACAACCGAACCACTCTCCCTCTTGTGATCAATTCTGTATATCGAAGTTCATCTGTCCACGCGCATCTAGCCATAGTATATCACGGATTGCCGACTGCTTCAGCCAGCAAAGTCGTCCATTCACGCATAATGCTACCTTTACGCAGACGGCTGCAAAGTCGGCGCATTGCCTGTTTCGAAGCTGGTTAGCAGTTTTCCGGTGTACATATCGACATAAGCGAATAAAAACCCGCCGTCCTGCAGACGCGCCGTGATCTCCCACACTGCGTTGCCGCTGGCGCGCCGGAACACCGCAGAGATACTGTTTGTATCGACAAGCCCAGGCACAGCGCTGACGATGGAGACTATACGGGCGTGGAGCCCGTAAACCGCTGCTTCGGCCCGCTGTTTCGACACCGTCTGATTTTGATATATGATGGTGGCCGAGTTGTGACGGACAAACGCATACAACTTCCTGCCAAACGCGTCTGTACCCGTGACGGTCAGGTCCGTGGGTCCGCCAGTATACATCTGCACCTGCAAAACGTGCTCCATGGGAGTATGGTCAAGCGCAAATAACGCCGCCTGCTGTTCGGCTGGATCGACTGAAGTCAGATAGGGCAGGATCCAGATCACGGCCAGCGTGATACAGCAGAGGATGATGACTGATAGGCTAAGCAGGGGAACGGCCCATTTGCCGCGCATCATTCGGACCTGTAGATCGTCACGGTGAATTTTCCCGCCTCAGAAGCTTTCGCGAGACCGAAAATGACGTTCTTGTCTTTCAAGGTGCGATTCAAAAAATCGATTAACACATACAAATCTGCGGTGCCTTCAACATCTCTAGTCGCAATGACCATGTGCTCCCGATCCATAACCGATATTGTCCCCTCACAGCGTGAGTTCCCACTCCTTGAGTGTAACAAGGAGCCGCCCGTTTGTAAAATCAAAATGGACTGGCGTGACACTGACCTTTCCATCTTCCACCGTCCGCACATCCGTATCCGGTTCGTTGTGCATTTGCAGTACTTCGCCGACCTGCCAGTAATAGCTGCGACCAAGCGGATCGGTCCTGCGTTCATAAGAATTTCGGTATTTGCGGACGCCTGTTCGCGTGATCGCAATGCCCGTGAGTTCTTCATAGGGCCTTGGCGGAACGTTTACATTCAGGTACGTATCTGCCAACAGCCCGCGCTGCATGACCATATTGATCAGGCGCTCGGCGACCAGAACACTGGCTGAAAAATCAAAGGGCGGTCCTGTCAGGGACACGGCAATGGCGGGATATCCCTGCAAAACGGCTTCCGCGGCAGCCGACGCCGTGCCAGAGTATATGATGTCGAGGCCGAGATTGGCGCCGCTGTTGATTCCACTGATCACGAGGTCCGGCGGTTCGTCGCACAGTGCGCCAAGCGCCAGTTTGACACAGTCCGCCGGTGTTCCGTTCGCGTGATAGGCTGTAACGCTCTCGTCTCCGAGATTCACCTTGTCCACGTGCAATGGTTTGTGGAGAGTGATCGCATGGCTGGTTGCACTTTGCTGGCGGTCCGGGGCGACCACAGTCACCTTGTTCGTCTTGCTCAGATGGTTTGCCAACGCCTTGATGCCTTTGGCGTGTATGCCGTCATCATTTGTGATAAGCACATGCATATCCGCAGTTTCCTTTCTGTATTGGCATATCATTCGCCTCATGCTGGCTCTCCGCCGGGGTGATACTAACAGCGTGGGAGGAGGCGTCGTGATGGCCGATGAGTCATGGACACAACGAAGCGGGAACGACCAGAGAGCGCTGCGGAGGATTCCGGCCATGGTGATGGCGCAAGAGGACCGCCCGCTCATCGCCTGTGCGTCCATTTTATATCGATATGCGTTTTCTGATGTTCATTGATCACGCTACGAAGACTTTCCTGCAAATCTTTTTGCGATCGTCTCAGCCTGCGCCAAAATTTTCTCCTTGTCGAGAGTCACAAATTGTCGCTTGCGCAGTAAGGGGCGACCCGCCACAAACACGTCTGTGACATCACCGGCGTGTGAACTATAGACAATGTGAGCGAGCAGACTGTGCCTGGGATAGTAACGCGGCCCAGTGATATCCACCAATTGGAAGTCGGCCGCGGCGCCTTGTTGCAGAGTGCCCAAGCCCTGATCTAAAAACAGTGTCTCAGCTCCTCCTGCAGTCGCGAGTCGCAAGGCTTGATGGGCGTTCACTGCTGTGGCGTCCTGAAGCGTTCCCTTGTGAAGCAAGGCGCTGAGTCGCATCTCCTCGTACAAGTCGAGCTTATTGTTGCTTGCGGCTCCATCCGTACCCAGTCCGACGATGACGCCGCGCTCAAGAAAACTGGTGAGCGGCGCAATACCGCTGCCGAGCTTTAAATTGCTGCCGGGATTATGAGCGACGTGCACTCTGCCCAAAGCCAACAGGTCGATGTCACGATCCGTCACATGTACACAGTGTGCGCCGACAACCGGAAATGCAAACACGCCCTCACGGTGCAACAGTTCTGTCGGTGTGAGTCCGTACTGCGCGCGGGATTCAGCGACTTCCTGCGCCGTCTCCGCGATATGAATCTGCAGCGGTACACCGAGACGTTCCGCGAGCGGTAAAACCTGTTTAAGATACTCCGGAGGACAGGTATAGGGTGCATGCGGAGCAAGAGTGGTCCTAATCCGTCCATCCCCCGTTCCCTCATACTCTTTGATGAATGCTTCAGCCTGAGCGAGCATCTCTGACGCGTTTGGCGCGAGTCCGATCAGACCGCGTCCGAGCACCGCCCGCATCCCCCCTTCAATCACAGCGGCGGCCACATGATCCATGTGCATGTACATATCGGTGAAAGTCGTCGTTCCAGTTTCGATCATTTCAAGCATCGCCAGTTGTGTGCCGATCTCGATGTCTTTGGCAGACAGTTGGGCTTCGACCGGCCAGATGAGATCGTTTAGCCACTGCTGAAGCGGCATGTCGTCGGCATACCCACGCAAGAGTGACATAGCTGCATGTCCGTGAGTGTTGATGAACCCTGGCAGCAGCAGGCGACCGGATCCGTCTATGATCTCATCGAATGATCCGCTCTGCACAGTATCGCCGGGTCCGATCGCCTCAATGTAAGATCCGCCGACAATCATGTGACCGTGTTCGATTACAGCGTCTGACAATACATCGATGTACGCGATATTTTTGATTAGCAGTCGCACTTTACGGGCCTCCATTCTTGACTTCTGGCTGCTGACCAAAGGGCCAATCCGCTACATGGAACCGCCGGCGGCCGTGCGGCAGGCGCAAACTGACTCAAGCGGCAGCGCAGCGATCGCGTCAAAGAACAGTTTGCGGAGCAAATGGACATTTTTCGCCATCTCATCGAGTACTTCCTGATGAGTGAGCGCTGCGCCTGACATCCCTGCACAATAATTCGTCACCATTGCGACTGCGCTGTAACAAAGACCACGTTCCTTGGCCAGCACCGTCTCAGGAATCGAAGTCATTCCTACGACGTCTCCCCCCAACTTTGCAAACATGCGGATTTCCGCCGGCGACTCAAAGCGCGGCCCTTCAGTGCATACATAGGTGCCGCCGTTTGCGACAGCGATTCCAGCGTGCGCCGCGGTTGTAACCAGGTGCCCACGCAGCCGTGAACAGTACGGATCCGTCATGTCAACATGAGTGACTGGTTCCCCATCTTCAAAAAATGTGAGTGGGCGCCCCTTCGTGAAATCCAGGAACTGATCGACAACCACCAGGGCCCCGGGGGCAAGCGCCTGCTGCATGCTGCCTACGGCAGCGGTGGCAAATACGTGTTTGACGCCGAGATCTTTAAGGGCCTGAATATTGGCCCTGTAATTGACCTGGTGAGGAGGCGTGTGATGGTTTTTTCCGTGCCTGGGCATGAAAGCGATCCGCTTGCCGTGATACTCCCCGATGGTACAGCCAGCCACACCGTACCGCGTCTTCACTTCTTCCTCGTGTGCGTTCTCGAGCAGAGCCGGGTCGTACACGCCCGTGCCTCCGATGATCGCGTAATCGGCATGCAGCATGGTAAATCCGTCCTTTCTGTAACTGCCTCGCAGAGAGTGTATCACATCGTATCAATCATCGGCGAGGTAAAAAGCGAGTGACTGCAGTTCAGTCGTAAAGTCTGTATTGCGCAAGTGGACGCCCCTGGGGATACGCAGGCTCGCGGGCGCAAAATTGAGAATCACGCGGATTTGCGCCTTCACAAGCGCGTCGCACACTCCTTGCGCGGCGATGGCCGGTACTGCGATAATGCCGATCTGCATGCGACGAGTCTGACACGCGGTTTCAAGATCATGGACGTGTTCTACCGTGAGATGTCCGATTTTCGCGCCGATTTTTTGTGGATCGCTGTCAAACAGACCATCGATCGTCATCCGTTCGCTCTGAAAGCGCGCGTAATTGGACAGGGCGATTCCCAGGTGGCCGGCTCCGATCAAGGCCACGCCGATATGACGGTCCAAATTGAGAATTTGGCGCAGTTTGCGTTCCAAATAGGAAACTTCGTATCCGACCCCCTTTTTGCCAAACTCCCCAAACGACGCGAGGTCTTTACGAATCTGCGCAGGATTGAGATCGAGATTGTTCCCCATTTCCTGCGATGAGACACGTTCAACTCCCTGTCCGCGCAGTACCTGGATATGACGCAAGTAGATCGGTAACCGACGCACGACGGAAGGAGAGATTTTTGGATCTCTGGTTGGCATGTGCTCGCCTCCATAAGACAGTCATCATGTGGATATTCTCGTTCCTAAGGGCGATTCCCTGCCAGGTTCTTCCCTAGAGAGACAGATTTTCCGGATACAGTGCTGTGCATCGGCAACAATAGGCCATGACTGCCTGCCAAAATGACAAAGGGGCGGTTCGATGACACTTGATAGACATCCACCCACAAATCGCGCAGATGTTCGATCATGGAAGTCAGGGCGGGGTCTGTAGGGCGCAATCCCTGGTCGTTAAGCACTATGGCCACTTCCGGATCGAGGATGGTCAGGGAACGCAAATCCACAACGGGGTACAGTTTTGAGAGTTGCAGGACGATCACGTCATGCTCCCGAGGCCAGGCGCCGTTTGACTGAGCGGGAACGCGGTAAATCACACCGACGCTGACATGGGGCGCATCAATCTGAAGCATGGCGAGCGACTGTGCGCCGTGATCGGTGCGCGGCAAAACATGGATGCTGACCGCGCCGACGCCGGGCACCGTTTCCTTCCCGTCGCGGTGCAACCAGGTCTGTCCAACGTGTGTCTCGCCCGGTCCATGATGCTGGAAGGTCAATGAGATGGGGGCAAGCAGAATGTTTTGAGGTCGGTAATGGCTACGAATGACCTGAACCATACGCACCCAGTCAGACTGATCGCGTATGGCAGGAACATCGTACACAATGACGGCCTGTATACGCCTCGCGGGCGCCGCGCTTCCGTCTCTTTCCAGTCCAGGGAGCGAAGAGTACGGGAGCGCGACCGCAACTTCATGCGAAGGAGCCTCGATAGTCAAAGATGCGTAAGGCTTCGCTTGGGCAATCAGCCGTGAGGCTGTCTGAAGCGGGGTGGTGCCCGTCGCCGGAGCATTCATCAGCGTTTCAGTCATGACTGCGATTGTTGTGAACACCACCGCAAGGAACGTCATTGTTGAAATCGCCTCCCTCTCTAGGCGAACTGGTCTTGCCTGTGCTCAGCATCCGGAGCATCTCCCCCCGCCGAACCCGTATCTTTTCTTACTTGTAGATTGTGACAGGACGGCGAAAAGAATGCGAGCGCCTGCTCACAAGTCTCATCGAGTGATCCAATGCAGACCTTTGGGCCCGGTAGTGAGCGGATGAAGAGCCGCCCGTAGTTACTGAGGACAATCCGCGTGTCAAGAACAAAGACCGTTCCCCGGTCGGATTGCGAGCGGATGAGACGACCAAATCCCTGGGTAAAACGGATGACCGCCTGCGGTACGCTGTAGTCAAAAAAGGGTCGCTTCCCCGCCTTTTCATACAATTCGCCGCGCGCCTCCACAACAGGGTGACTCGGAACGGCAAACGGCAGTTTAACGATGACAAGACAGCTAAGATCATCACCGCGAATGTCAATGCCTTCCCAGAAACTGTTGACCCCGAAGAGCACAGCCTTCTCTTCGCGCCGGAAAGCCTCGATCAGCCGTGTCTTGCGGTGATCGTGGTATCCCTGTGCAAGCAGTGTAATGCCACCGTCGCGCAGGCGCTCATGCTCCCGGCTGTACACCTGCGCTAACATCTGGTTGGATGTAAATAGGACAAGGGTGCGGCCGTCGGCCAGCGTGGCAATGCGCGTTATGGCTCGCCCCACAGCCTCCGTATAAGCATCTCTGTTTCGGACATCCGGCAGGTCCGTTGGAACGCAAAGCAGTGACTGTCGGCTGTAATCAAATGGCGATGGTACGCTTTCCGCCCGAGCTGCGCCTTCCGTCAGGAATGATCGCATCCCGACGCCGTCGGCGAAAAAATCAAAGGAACCGCCCACCGCGAGCGTGGCTGAAGTCAAAATGACCGTGCGCTTGTTTGCAAACAACTGGCGTTCCAGAGTTTGCGCCACTGACAACGGCGCCAGATGCAAGGAAACGCGTCCCTTCCCTGCGCCTTTGCGAAGCGTGATCCATCCGACGAACCGTTCCTGGTCCAGACGCAGTTGGAGTACGTCTGCACAGACCTGCAAGGCGTATTCCAATTCCCTTGCATAGCCAAATGCGTCTTCGACACGCGCGTGCAGGCTGTCATCGAGTTCGTCCTGCATTTCCGATTGCTCGTATTCCCTCGTGCAGGCGGCCAGAAGCTTCCCGGTTTCGGCCGCATCCGTGATTGCCGTTCGCACGGGCCCGTACTCGACAGTCTGCGTCCGCGCCTGTGTCAGACGGTATTCGGCCTGGGCGCCCGTCACGGAGTTCATAAACTGTTGCAGGGCATGAAACAGCACCTTTGTCTCTTGCGTGACGCGCAGCACCAACCGCCCCAGTTTATCCAGCAGGCCCAACAACACGCCTGCTTCGGGCATGTCACTGCGCATCCTGGCCGAGAGTGATTTTTGCGTCTCGGCAATCAGTCCTCCACGGCCGCCAAGCAGCCGGTCAAGCAAGCGGACGATATCCTGCTCGGCCACTTCCGCTCCGAGCTGTTTTGTCGCCTGATCCTCAAACTGGTGTGCTTCGTCGACGATAAGTCGATCATAGCTCGGCAGCACACGATGATCGGCTTGCATATCGGAGAGCACCAGCGAATGGTTGGTCAGGACAAGATTGGCTCCAGCAGCCGCCTGACGCGCGCGAAAGTAGAAACAGTCCTTAAAGAAGGGGCAGCGTTTGCCGACGCAGGATTCGGTTTCGCTGGCAATCTGTCGCCAATACTCCTCCTCATCGCGGGCAAAGGCGACTTCTTCGCGATCCCCTGTTTCGGAGCCCGTTAACCAAACCAATACGGCAAGATAAAATGATTGCTCCGACACGGAAAGGGCTGGCAGCGACTCGACCCGATCAGCCAGCTTACGCATACAGATGTAGTTGTTTCGGCCTTTGAGAAGCGCAAATGTAACGCCGTTGCCCATTTGCTCCGACACAACCTTAAGATCCTGTTGACGCAATTGTTCCTGCAAAGCGATCGTATGTGTCGCTATCACCACACGCTCCCCCGTCTGAAAAGCAAACAGGGCGCTCGGCCACAGGTAAGCGAGTGACTTTCCAGTACCTGTTCCCGCCTCCACAATCAGATGGGAATCGGTGGAGAGCGCCTGCGCCACGAGCCCGATCATTTGCTCCTGTCCGAGGCGACGCTCAAAGGCTGGATAAAACAGGCCCTGATCGCCGTCATCGGGCCGCTTCCCAAAGCGTTCGTGAAGCCGTTGCAAACTGGCTTCAGTCAGTGTCTCCCCGCCGTCGCGCCATTGCGTTTGAGCAGCACTGGCCACTTTGCCGAATGACGGTTCAGGGGATTTTATAAAGGCGATTCCATGCACGACTTTCAGATCGTCGTCTGTCTCCACATAGTGAGCCATCCGATCAATCGACAATTGGGTCAACACGTCGCGCAACGCGCGATCAGGAACTGTTGAGGCAAGTGTCTGGAGCGTAATGAGGGGCAACGTCTGCAGTCTCTTCAGGAGTGACATGGATACGAAGGGCAATCCTGTATGCAAGTCAGGGCGCTGAATCGTATGATTGTTCCTGGCCATCTCCCTGTGCCTGGTTTCAGACAGATACGCGGCCACCGTATCCAGGTCGTGCTTGGCCAGGGTTGGGAGCCCAATGCGGGCGAGTGTCTCGCAATCCAGAGTTCGTTCCTTGGGAACGGTCAGATAGCCGTACTCTTGGGCCAGTATGTCCAAAACCTGTGCCTTTTCGGCGTGTCGCCTCACGGCGACCGGATACTCACCGACGGTCTTCAGACAGAGCGTCCACAGTTCGCCGAAATCGCGGACGCTGCGGGTTTGTTCTTCATCATGGATGGTGTACGATGGATCGCCAGTGCCTGTCGTTGCGCTGCGCTCAGCCTGGAGGAGCAGCGTCGGGGCCTCTTGCTCAAGGTCGCATAGAGACAACTGCATGCGTTCGATGGATAGCTGGCCTTTGACATGGGAATGTGTAAAATACAGTGATACATAACGCAATGGCTGTCCTCTTTTCACGTGACTCTACGCGCTGGCTCACGCCATGAAATGACTGGTCCTCACCGGTTGTCCTGCAGCGGATCGATAGACTCAGTATCAAAGAGCAGCGCATCGCTGTCAATCCCGGTCTGCATGTGCGGTTCAGGACCGTTCTGTTCCTGGCGCTGGGGCGGGAAAGCGGCAGATTGAACGCACGCAGGCATCTGGTGCTTATGGCCTGCGGCGCGCATGGCGATTCCAAGGTACATGAGCGCGTCTTCCTGGCGGCGATCCACAGCCAGCGCGCTTTGCAAATAGCGAATCGCACGGGACGTATCGCCGAGTTCCATGTACAGTCGACCCAGTTCCGTCAATCCATGCGCTCGCCATGTCGGATTGGCGTGATGAGCAAATCGCAGCAGGAGTTCACGAGCCTCGGACACATTGCCCTCACTGGCGGCAATCCGTGCGAGGCCGGTCAGATTGGATACATTGGCCCCGTTGGCCGATAGATGCCGTTCAAACGCGCGCCTTGCTTCATGAAGACGATTGGCCCCGTACAGGGCCCAACCAAGACGGTCAGTCGACTGGTCAGCGCCCCGTCTCAACGAACCGCATTTCTTTAACAATCCTACCGCTTCGTCGTACTGACCGTTTTGCAGGGCAATCTCTGCCAACCCCTTCAGGGCGGATTGCGGTTCACGGCCTTTGCTCAGCAGATCGCGCAGTAGCGATTCGGCGTCCTGGAGACGTCTGAGCCGCGTCAGTACAGCGGCCATTTCGAGCATCACGGGGGTGTTGGCGGGGGCCAGGTCGCAGGCCCTGCGGTATCCGCGATGAGCTTCTTGCAGATCGCCTTGTGCGTACGATGAGGCGCCGTACAGCCGCCAGGCGAGGGCGTCGTCCTGGGAAAGCTGGAGTGCTCCCGCCGCCGCTCGCCGGGCCTTCACGTAATCGCCCAAACTGTAGGCGCAGATTGCCAGGTTGATCTGCGCGTCGCTGTATTGCGGCTGAATCGCCAGCACGTGCTCCAGTTCATTCAGTGCGTTCTGGTAGCGCTGTTGCTTCATATACATTTGGGCGGTCGCATCGTGGACGGCCGCCTGTACAACCACATCGCGGGCTGTGGCGCGTACGAGCGCCAAGTGCGTCTCTGCTTCCCCAAAGGCGTCTATGGCGATATAGCTGAGCGCCAGATACAGCCGGGCCACCACCATGCCGGGATCGAGCGCCACCATCTGTTCGAACTCACGGATGGATTCCGGAAACATCAGCAGGTCAAAGTAACCAAGCCCCCGCCGTAAGAGTCTGACACCTGCAGGGGTTTCCCATGCGGATCCCAGATCAGCCACAAACGATGAAGCAGGTATAGCACCCTGCGGCGTCAAAGCCGGGGTTTTCGCATCCACTGCGTGGAACCCGGAGAAAAGGTTGCTCCCCGCTTTCGCCGGGGGCTGCGCACTCGTGGGATGATTCTCGGTCGGACCAGGATGTGGCGAGTGGGCGTCAGAACCATACGCTTCGGCCGGATGGTACTGCTCAAGCAAGGCGTCAACTTCATCCTCAAATTGCAGCCAAAGTTCAAACACATCACTCGACATAGCGCGCAGCGCTTCCAGTTCCTCTGTAAGGTATTGACGCTGATCCACATCGGCCTGCTTGAGTTGTTCAGCGATCCGACTGACAGCTCGAAAGAGACGTTCAAATGGTTGTGAGAAGAGCATAACAACACCGCCGCTAGTTTTTTCCTAGCATTTCCCCCGCGCTGCAACCGTATACTCTGCGGCAGCGGGAGCGCGCACATCAATGTTGTCGAGCAGGCGAGTCTTGCCTACATACACTGCGGCGGCGCACAGTGTTTCGTGCCCCGGTTGGAGCGTCGTGAAGGGTTGCAGCGTATCAGGGTCCACGAAACTGAGATAATCGACGCGGATCCCTTCGTAAGCCTCCAGTGCATGCACGGCTTCGCGTTGCAATAGGGCCACATTTCGCTCTCCCTGTGCGACCCGGTCGCGAATCGTACGCAGTGTCTGCGCTATGTGAGGTGCGATCGCACGCTCTGACGCAGTCAGGTACGCGTTGCGGGAGCTTATAGCCAACCCGTCCTTCTCTCTCACGATCGGACCGGCAACAATCTCTATCGGAAATGACAGGTCGCGGGTCATTTGCCGGACAATGCGCAGTTGTTGCGCGTCCTTGCGGCTAAAGTAGGCGCGCGTCGGCATGACGATGTTGAAGAGTTTCGCAACCACCGTGCACACTCCGTCAAAGTGTCCAGGGCGCGAAGTTCCACAAAGATGACTGTCGAGCAGGCCCACGTGTACTGAACTGAGCACGGGTTGCTGACCGTACATTTCCACTATGGAGGGCATGAACAGGAGGTCGACGTCGAGAAGTCGACACAGTTGCTCATCGGCCTCCGGGCTGCGCGGGTAGCGTTCCAAATCCTCGTTTGGTCCAAATTGCAAAGGATTGACGAAGATCGACACAGCTACCAGACGATTTTCTTTCCGCGCGATGCGAATCATCTCTGCGTGTCCGGCGTGAAGGTAGCCCATGGTCGGAAACAGCCCCAAACTGCCCGGAGTCTCAGAAACCGCCAGCAACCGGGCGCGCTCCTCCCTGAACTGCGAGATAGTGGTGCACACGATCATTCGCTGTCGCTTCCTCTCACGCGTGCGGCCAGCGCTTCCACGGCGGCGGTCGCCACGTCGTACCCATACGCGGATGTTGGAAAGGACCGCTCTTTGACTTCACTTCGGTAGGTCCGGATGCTGTCAACAATTTGTGCACGCAATGACGCATACCGTTTCACAAATTTCGCCTGGTGAGTTCCATTTAGGCCCAGTAAATCATGGTACACGAGTACTTGACCGGAACAGTCAGGTCCGCCGCCGATGCCTATCGTCGGCACAGGCACTGACTCGGTGATCAGCTTTCCGAGAGCGTTTGGCACACACTCGAGGACAATCAGAAAAGCTCCGGCATCCGCCAGCGCGCGGGCGTCTTCCAACATTCGTTCAGCGGTCCTCTCGTCACGGCCCTGCACGCGGTAACCGCCAAGTTGCAAAACCGACTGCGGAGTGAGCCCAAGATGACCGCAAACCGGAATCCCCGCTTCTGCAAGCGCTCGAACATGGGACGCAATGGCCGTTCCGCCCTCCAGCTTCACACCGTCAGCCTGCGCTTCCTGCATGATGCGAGCGGCATGCCGCACAGTATCCGCCACGGTCTGGCGGTAGGATGCAAACGGCATGTCAACCAGCACCATCGTGTTCCCCGCTCCGCGCCGTACGGCTTTTGCATGGTGCACCATATCGTCAACCGTAACGGGGATCGTCGTGTCGTAACCCAGCATCACCATGCCGACGGAGTCGCCGACAAGGATTACGTCGACCCCCGCGTCTTGCGCATGGCTCGCCTGCGACGCGTCATAGGCGGTCACCATGACAATCGGCTCCCCTTTTTGCCGCATGGACTGGATGGTAATCGTCGTGTGCTTCGCCTGTGTCATGTGCGCTTCGCTCCTTCAGTTGGAGAATTGGGGCCCGGATAGCTCTCAACAATTTCGCCGCTCACAATTTGGTGACGTTTGCCGTCACCGGTGACAATGTGTAATGTCCCCCGCTCGTCAATCCGTTCGGCGACGCCCTCAAACAAATCCTTTCCCTGCTGCACACGGACATAGTGCCCCGGTGTGTTGCAGTGCATGACCCATTCGTCATAGCGGTCGGCAAAATACTTCCCATCATAACAATCGATCCGGACGCGCTGCATCTGATTGATAATGGCGGCCGCGAGTTCATTGCGATCGCAAAGCTGGCCGGCGGCGCTCAAAATGGACGTGGCGCGATCCTGCAGGTCTTCAGGCAAATCCGCCGGATCAGTGCTCACGTTCACACCGAATCCAATGATCAGGTATCGTCCGTGCTGATAGCTGCCGAGTTCGGTGAGTATGCCGCACACCTTTTTCCCGCCAATCATGACATCGTTTGGCCACTTGATCTGCACCGGAACATCGACGAAATCCGCGATGGCTTCCCGAGTCGCCAGAGCGGCGAGCAACGGCCATTGTTCAAACCGGACTGCCACGTGCGACACGAATGACACTCCCGTTGACATCAGCAATCCGGTTCCTGGCGGTGAGTACCATTTTCGCCCGCGACGCCCTCTCCCACCCGCCTGTTCTTCGGCCAGAACAGCGAGAAATGTATCCGGTTCACTTTGAAGGATATATTGGTACGCGATATCATTGGTTGACAGCACGTGTTCGTAGTGCTCAAGGCGCATGTCACGAGTTTCACTCTGCAGATTGGCCCGAACTTCATCGAGCGACAACGCTTCCCATGTCCTTCTCATTTGAGTTGTTCACCCCCGACAATGTCGCGTGTCCGTTCACACGCAAGAATCCAGTCTATTCGCTGCCAGTCGCATGTAAATGGACTCATATTCAGACACCTTGTCCGCCGTCGAAAACAGCTTGGCCCGTTCGCGCGCCGCGGCGCAAAACGCCTGATAGCGCACACTGTCGGTCAGCAACGACAGCGCGTCCGCAGCCATCTGCGCTGTGTCGCCAACCGGCGCCAGAAGCCCTGACACACCGTGTTCCACGACTTCCGGAATTCCTCCTGCGGTAGTGCCAATGACAGGTACGCCGCAGGCCATCGCTTCCAGTGCGACGAGTCCGAAACTCTCCTTTTCAGACGGCAGGAGCAGCAGATCCGCCAGGGAGAGAAGCGCCGCAACTTCATCCTGCTTTCCTAGAAAGAGTACGTCGTCATTCATTGCCCAATCGTTCACTTTTCGACGCGCCTTGTCAAGATCAGGGCCTTCCCCGACCAACAGTAATTTTGCGGGCGCGACGCGTCTCACGCGCAAGAAGATGTCAAGCACATCATCGACGCGCTTGACGGCGCGAAAATTGGACATATGCAACAGAATGTGTTGTCCGTGTGGCGCCACGCGGCGCCTCCAGGCGGGATTTGGCGAAGGCTGATACACCTCAAGATCTACGAAGTTATGTATTTTCACGATGGGACAGTGCGGTGCAAAGAGTTCGTTTGTCTGGTCGATCAAACTCTGCGATACGGCAGTTACGGCATGGCTGCGTTCAATGCCCAGTCGAATGACGTCGCGCAACAGCGCATCTTGGGCAAGCACTGTGATGTCCGTTCCATGGAGTGTCGTGACGATGCGCAGTGGGTGGTCTGCGCCAAGCATCTCCCGGGCCAGAAACGCGCAGACCGCATACGGGATGGCATAGTGAACGTGCAGGATGTCAAGATCATAATGACTCGCCACATCAGCCATTTTCGCGGACAGCGCGAGATCATGCGGATTGGACCGCAGTACGGGATAGGATGCGGTCTCGACTTCATGGATATAGATGTTCTCATGGAAATAGCCGAGTCGAAAAGGAATGCCTGAGACGATAAAGTGCACTTCATGACCCCGCGCCGCAAGGGCCTTGCCGAGTTCGGTCGCAACCGCTCCCGAGCCGCCAAGCGTCGCATAACAGCTGATGCCAATCTTCATGTTGTGGCCTCCTTGCAACCGCACAGTGCGTACAGCCCGATCCTCCAAATCCCCTGCCCTTACGATTCGGGCAACACGGCCCTGAGCGATCCAGCGTACGCGGGTTCTTCACGCCACAGCCCCTCCGCGTAGCGGCATCCGACAGCCTGCCCAAACAGGCGGTCGCGGCCTTCGATCATCGGCAGGAACGCCTCAGTGGTCAGTGGCGTCTGCACCCCGTGCGAGGGAGCGAATTGCGTCGTATACGCGCGCAATGCCCGCACCTTGCGTTCATACACGGTGGATACGTCGACGGCGATGGTCGGCTGCTCATAGCCGTTGATAAAATAGTGATAGAACGCCACAGGTCGATAGGGGGGAAGTCCGTCATCGTATCGGCGCAGCCCTGAAGTGAACACAGCCTCTCGGACAAGCAGGGCGCACTGGCTGTGGTCTGGGTGACGATCGCGCGCTTGCGGCGCAAGAACGACGCGTGGGCGGTACTGCCGAATCACTTTCACGATGGCCGCCACGTATTCCGGTGTGATGGACAGCCCACGATCAGGCAAGCCGAGACACAGACGCGCGGTGATTCCGAGTTCTTCCCCGGCTCGGGCGGCTTCTGTCTGTCGCGTTGCCGGGTCTCCATTGGAAGACAGTTCAGCGGCTGTCAAATCGCAAATGGCGACCCCGTCTTCCGCGTGCAGAGCACACGTTGCTCCCGCGCCCAGTTCGACGTCATCAGGATGCGCGCCAAACGCTAGTAAGAACATATCTGACATACGATTACCCCTGTTCTCAATCGGCTTGCTCGCCTGTTTCGGCTCCTGTTTCGACCGCGATCTCGCGCCACGCCAAGTCACCGCGCCAGATGCCGCGCAGCAGCATCTCCGCCGAAGCCATGTTGGTCGCTACAGGAACATCGTGCACGTCGCACAATCTGAGCAGGGCGATGATATCTGGTTCGTGCGGTTGGGCCATCAGAGGATCGCGCAGAAAAATCAGCAAGTCAAGGCGATTTTCCGCGATGAGCGCTCCGATTTGCTGGTCGCCGCCCAGTGGTCCACTGCGGAAGCGGTGAATGGGCAGACCGGTCGCTTCTGCGATACGACCGCCTGTTGTACCGGTTGCAAATAGTTCGTGACCAGTGAACAGCGCCTGATAGGCTATCGCAAAATTGACGATGTCATCTTTCTTTCTGTCGTGCGCCACCAGTGCGATGCGCATTCGTCTCTCCCCGCTTTCTGTCCCGAAAAATACCTTCCCTGCCCGCCGGAATCGTATGCTGCGCCGCTTCTCAAACACGGCTGCGCCGAACTCGCCTCGGCACAGCATACGATTCCGGCCGAGCGGGTTTTTCGTTCCTATGGACTCGGCTATTCATGCAACGACGGCGATTGCTGGACGCCAATCATGCGGGTCTAGAACAGAAAGTGTTCCAATCCGTCGACCAGACCCGTGACGGTCATCACTTTGCGAATTCCCAGCAGGACGCCCGGCATAAAACTGGTGCGCGACATTGAGTCGTGGCGAATGGTCAGACGTTCTCCCTGACCGCCAAATATGATTTCTTGATGAGCGACAAATCCGGGCAACCTCACACTGTGAATGGGAATATCGCGGCTCACTCCCTCCGGGAGTTGCGAAGCAATCATCTGCGCCGTCTTTTTTGCAGTTCCTGAAGGCCTGTCCCGTTTCTGTTCGTGATGGTACTCGATGATTTCGGCCTGCGGCAGCAATGGCGCGACCATCGCGGCCGCGCGCATCATAAGGAGTGCGCCGACGGCAAAGTTCGGAGCGTATAGTCCCCCAAGTTCCCGCGCCCTCAGAAGTTCGTCTGTCTGTTCGAGAAAGTCTTCGGCAAACCCCGTGGTGCCAATCACGGGTCTGACGCCGAGTTCTACTGCAACTGCAATGTGCTGTTGAGCCGCTTGCGCACACGTAAAATCAACCAGAACGTCTGGTTTTTCTGTGAGCAGACAGATGCGAAGGTCGTCGTATACCGGAACGGTCGCGGCTTCTTCACTGATTCGCGAATGGTTGCCCGTTTGCTCCCGGGCCACTCCTCCAACCAGCAGCAGATCGGCTGCTCCGTTTACGGCCTGCGCGACTTCTTGTCCCATCTTACCATGGATGCCAGCGACCGCAACTCGTAGATGGTTCGTAGCCATTCACCTCTCCTGAAACCGCCCTATGTACTCGTGGTGAGCGCCATACCCCATATTATATCCTCATAACTCCTGGACAGCCATCATAGTCTAGCGTAGAGCATGTTCCACTACGGAGGGGATCTGGTTGCAAAGACGCCGCAAACAGATCGGGACGATCTTGCTGGCGACTGTCGTGGTTTTGTTCACAGCGTCTCTTGTCGTATATCCCGAACAGGGTTTCCAGGCAGGCATTGCAGGGTTGAAAGTATTTTGGGATGTCGTGTTCCCTTCCCTGTTGCCGTTTTTCATTCTCTCCGATCTGTTGCTCGGGCTCGGTGTGGTGAACGCGCTCGGCGTTTTTCTGGAGCCTTTGATGCGACCGCTGTTTAACGTTCCGGGGGTGGGCGCTTTTGCCCTGTCGATGGGTCTGGCGGCCGGCTATCCCATGGATGCTGTCATTACGGCCAAATTTCGCCGCTCAGGGCAGTGTTCGCGTGTGGAGGGTGAACGCATGCTGGCGTTTACCAACACGGCTGATCCCCTGTTCATGTTTGGAGCGGTGGCTGTGGGGATGTTCAAGTCACCGGCGCTGGGCGTTCTGCTGGCGGCCGCTCACTACATTTCTGCCTTTGTGGTCGGTGTGACCTTCAAGTTTTACGGCCGTAAGGAGGAACGTTATGAACGCCCCCAGCGGCAGCGTCAGCGAGACAGCGGTTCCATGCTGCGCCGCGCCTACCGGGAGATGATGAGCGCGCGTGAACAGGACGGCAGGTCCTTGGGGCGTCTTTTGGGTGATGCAGTCAATGATTCTATAAAAACCCTTCTCATGATCGGCGGCTTCATCATGTTCTTTGCCGTTCTGCTGCGCGTGATGGCGCAGGTAGGTGTGGTGGACGTCATTGCCGTTCCGCTTGTTGCGCTGTTTCAGGCGCTGCACGTGAATACCTCCCTGGTATCGCCGCTTATTTCAGGACTGTTCGAAATCGACATCGGATCCGCTGCTTCGGCAGTGGTATCGGCGCCACTGATCGAGCGCGTGAGCGTTGTGAGCGCCATTATCGCGTGGAGCGGTCTGTCGGTGCACGCGCAGGTTGCCAGCGTTCTGACGAACACTGATATTCGAATCGGTCCATACCTTGCAGCGCGCCTCTATCAAGCGATTGTGGCGGCGATCGCGACTTTCTTTCTGTATCGTCTGGGCCTGGGCACGAGTGCAGCCATGGTACCCCGTGCCGTAGCCGCGATGGCGCCACTGACAGCCAGCGCAGGCGCGCATTGGAGCATGGCGCTCACCGCGGTGGCAACCTGGGCCGCCTGTCTGGCTCTGGCGCTCTGCCTGTCGGTGTTGATTCACATCATTCAAAGGGGCCGTCTGTCATTGTTCTACAGCCGTTCATCGTGACACGCCAGGGGGTCTTTCACGCCCCGTAGAACAAACACATCAGGTCAGGAGCTCCGGACAACATCCAGGGCTCCTGACTGTCAATCAAAAGAAGCGATGCGTGAACCATTGATCACCGATCACAAGCATTCCAAGCGCGATCACATAATAGCCAAACGGACGCAAACTCCTCTCTCTAATGAAACGCAACAGATATCGAATCGCCGCGTAGCCTGTCAGCGCGCTCGCGAGCATCCCACAAAGGAGCGGCAAAGACGCACTCCATGAAAACGGACCGATGTTCTTTAGTTGCACTACTGTTGCCCCAAGGATAATGGGAATGGACAGCAAGAAGGAATATCTCACGGCTTCCTGACGTTCTACACCTGCTCCGAGTGATGCGCAAAGTGTCAGTCCGGAGCGCGACAGCGCCGGGAGTATGGCGGCGCCCTGCGCCATTCCGATCCAAAAGGCGCGGCGGTAGCTGATGTCTCGCGCCCGGAGTCGCCCAGGCATTGCCGTGGCCTCCACGTAGAGCAGTAAAAGTCCGGTGATGACAAATTCGATCCCCAATGTCGCCCCGGAGTGAAAGACTAGTTCAATGGTTCGTTCAAACACCAGGCCAATCGCGACAGTCGGCAGAGTTGAAACAAGCAGGAGCCGCAGTAATCGGTCGCGAGGTTTTTTGAGCAAGGCCGAGATATCACGACGAAAGGCGAACAGAACGGCCAACAACGTGCCGAAATGAAGAAATACGTCGAAACTCAATGAATTCCCAGCTACATGCATCATTTTTTGCGCCAGCACAAGATGACCAGAACTGCTGATCGGCAAAAACTCTGTCACCCCCTGCAGAGCACCCAGAATCGTCGCCTGAATAACGGTCATATATTCACCTCCTGCCACATTCTATGGTTGTCCCAGGCTGTACAGTACAAGCCGCATGTTTGGCAGTCTCTGAGAATATAGCGAGAAGACGGGAGGTGGCATTGTGCGCAAGCGCGAGATCGGCGTCGCTTTGCAGATTGCGGCAACGTACATAGGAACGGTCGTGGGAGCCGGTTTTGCCTCGGGGCAGGAAGTGCTTCAGTTCTTCACTCGCTTTGGTTCCGGAGCGCTGGCTGCCATTGGACTGACTGGCGTGCTGTTCTTTGCGCTCGGTCTTTATGCCCTGTCCGTTGGAAGAGCCCACGGCGTCCGCACATTTGGCGAGGTTGCCGCTCACTGCATGAGTCTTCGATCCAGGCAAGCGCTGAGCGTTTTGCTCATCGTCCTGCTGTTCGGTGTGACCGTCGCCATGCTGGCCGGCAGCGGCGCGCTGCTATACGAACAATTGGGGATTCCCTTTTTTGCGGGGGCACTCTTGACCGCCGGTCTGACCTTCGCAACACTGATGGCGGGCATGCGCGGCATGATGTCGGCGAACTCGATCATCGTTCCTCTCATGATCGGTCTTGTCATGACCATTGGATTCCTGACATTCTGGCGCACTGGCCACATGGTTCTGCCGCCCTCTCCCGCAGTGTCCACGGTTGTCTCTCCGTGGCGGCTGCTGGTGTCTGCCTGCACATACGCGGGATTTAATATCGGTCTGTCTCTGACCGTACTCGTGCCGTTAGGTCAGGTTCCAGGAAGCTCGAAGGTTCTGATGGCGGGAGCCCTTCTCGGCGCAGTTGGACTTACCGTGTTGCTGCTCATTTTGCATCTCCTGCTTGTCTCGATCTATCCACACGTGTTTACATTCGAAGTACCTATGGGTTATATCGCCCAACGCTTACCCCGTATGCTTCGCTACGGATTTGTGTGGGTTCTGTGGGGCGAGATCTACTCTACCCTACTAGGCAACCTGTTTGGCATGGCCAGTGAACTCGCAGCGCGAAATCCGCGTTATTTTCTGCCTGCTGCAGCGATTATTTTGACCGTTGCTTTTGGCGTGTGCCAAATCGGGTTTGCCACCATAGTGAGTGTCGCCTACCCTCTTTTTGGGTATATGGGGTTGTTGATCCTTATCGTTCTTCTCCTCAGTGAAAGGCGGATCCTCAAGCTGTAGACTGTTTTGCCCACCTCCTGAACAACCTCTATAATGAGACAGAGGACGTCCTGGGGAGCGTGGGTGCGTGAAGCGGCTATTGCCTTATTTGTTGATCGCGTTTGGAGCGCTCGTGTACTCCTTGGGACTGAACGCCTTTATCGTTGGCAATCATCTCGCGGAAGGCGGATTCGTGGGTTTGTCGATTGTGGCTCTGTACAGGCTCCATGTGCCTATAGGGCTGTCCTTTTTTATCTTGAACATTCCAGTTCTGATTTTGGGTTGGCGGTTTTTCGGCAAGTCTTTTATTGTAAAAACGATGTTGGGCGTTGTTGCGGTATCCGTTTTCTCGATTGTCACGCAGCACGCTCTGGAACATGTGCACGATCGACTGTTGGCCGCTCTCTACGGTGGTGTCATCTGCGGCGCCGGTCTTGGCATTATCTTTCGCAGCGGCGGAACAACAGGCGGCGTCGATATACTGGCTCGGATCGCGAAGCATTATCTGGGGTATTCCATGGGCCGAATCCTTTTTACCTCCGATGTCGTCGTAATTGCCCTGGTCGCCGTCGTGATGGGCCAGGAGACAGCCATGTACTCCCTGGTTGCCCTTTTTGCGGCCAGCCGCGTGATCGACTTTGTGATCGAAGGGATTTCTTCCTCGAGAGCTGCGTTTATTATCAGTGATCGCTCTACACAGATCGCAAGCCTCATTCACGAGGAAATGGGTCGTGGTACGACATTTCTAAACGGTCAGGGCGGGTTCACCGGCGAGGACAAACGGATCGTGTACTGTGTCGTCAGCCGGGACGAGGTGATTCGTCTTCAGAAACTCGTACATGCATTGGATGACAGAGCGTTTATCGTGCTCAATGACGTTCATGACGTCTTAGGGGAAGGGTTCAGCCGCTGAGACGCAGGCCTTGCGTTGGCGTGCTGCTTCTGACTCGTTTTGGAAACAATCATCGCCACTGGCGGAACTGTGATCGAGGATCGATGGGGTCACGCGCCACCACGCGGCAAGGACGGCCACGGACAGAAGTGGAGTGAAGACGGTCATAAAGGGCAACATGTCGCTGTAAGGAAGATACGGGAATACGCGGTACACATAGTCCGCATAGTCGTTCAGCAACAGGGCGACAGCAGCCGCCGCCAGATGTTCCCGCGAAAATCGCAACAGCGGAACCATACGGGTTACTAACACAGCTTCCATCGCCATCCCCAGATGGGAGCCGATCAGGACCCACGTCGCAAGCGGCAGCGAGTGCAGTCGCGTCCACTCCCACAAGAGAACAAAGACACACCACAGTCCGTATTTTGGCAACCAGGTGACGGCCACCGCTGCTATAAGGGGAACCATGCGTCGCACATACGCATGGCGAGGTGGCCAGAGAAATCCAGTCAGGGCGATGGCGAAAAAGAGTGCCGACAATGGACTGTCAGGCTCAAATGGTCGGAGGTACCAAGGTGTTCTCGCCAACTGGCCCTCGTACCAAACGAATCCGAACACGACGCCAACGATGTTGACCCCGAGTATGATGTACAACACCTTCCGCTTTTTCACCATGTTTATGACTGTCGCCCACCGTTGTTCCATCGGGTCACCTCGGTTCGCAGTATGCGCGCAGCCAGGTGGTTTCATGCGCAAAGAAACCGCCTTTCCTTCAGGATCGGCGGTTTCTGGCCATGTACGGAGCGAACACAGTTGTCACTGGCGGAAAACAGGTAAACGGGATATTGCTTGGGCCGTGAGAGGCGGGCCCCCCCTATAGCGCCCTTAGTACACGGCCTCACCGAACATGACTGTCTGGTTGAGGAAAAAACCGGGCAGGTCCAGCGAGTGGTCTTCCTCCAGACGTTTCATGCCCAGATCCTCCAGGGCCTGACGCACGCCTTCACGGATCGCCTGTTCGGCCTCCGGCGAATACTCGTCGAGCAGCGAGATGCCCTCACGAATGCCTTTGGTGGCAGGACGGGTTACATACGATACGTCTAACCCCACACAGACAAGTCCGTGCAAAATCCCACGAGTCAGCTCTGCGATGGCAAACGAGTGAAACGGAACGTGACTCTCATAGACACCTGTGACCACGCGTCGCGCAATGGCCGGAATGCTCTCAATGCGCTCCAGATCACTGGTCAACCCATTGCAGTGCATCGTTACTTCGTGCGTGACGACCGAACAGATGCACGTTTCTGAAGATGTGTTTTCCATGGCAATCCCGTGCTTGATTCCTTCGCCAATCTCAACTTGCAAAGTCATGTCTGTCTCCCCTTTTTCGCGTTATAGTCTGAAAAAAACAGAAAACCGTGATCATATAGGTCACGGAAGCGCGAACTGGACGGAGAAGGTTATCGACATAACCGTTCACCCCTCTTTCCGCTGACGAGGTTAGCTGACGGGTTCGGGTTGAGAGTTCCCCTATCGGTTGTTCACCGAATTCACCCCAATTGCTTGGTTCCCCCGCTTCCGAGAATCGGAATTGAGCGTGTACTATAAAATTAGGCGGCGCGCCGCTTAAAGGTTATATTACCTCATTTACATCATTGTTGCAACGCCAGAATCGTGACAATTTCATTGTCGCGCGTCCACAAACTTGGCGTATTCGGCCGCGAGACGCAAAAAAGCGGCCCGGTCGCCGTTGACTAGAGCGGCGTCAATCTCCCGATCATACCGTTCGCGCCGCCATTCGCGTTCAATCTGATCAAGGACGAGTTCGGCCTGCAACGCGATGAGCGCCTCAGTGCCCGTAACCGTTGGCGTCGGCTCTTCGACCTCTTCGAGAACCGCCAGGTAGCGGGAGCAGGTATTGCGTCCGTTAAAGTACAGAGTGACATAGATGTCTTCCTCAGGGTGGCTGTGCACATCTAAAAACGCTTTTTCGACGTCAGAAGTGACGCGCTTGTTCTTGTAAAACTTGAAGGCCGTCATCTGAACGCAGGTGGTTGACATGAGCAGCGCCTTCGGCGAACTGCGAAAGTGCTCGGTGAAGTGCACTTTTGCCAACAATTGTTCGCTGGAGTAGAGGTACTGAAGCAACCACTCCGCCTCCGGATTCTTCAGTTCGTAGTGTTCGAGAAACCACTTGATGAACTGTTTTTTATCCGCACCCGTGATCATGTCTTTCATGACCGTACCCCTCCCGTATCTGCTTGCAAAAACGCGGTCCGTAGCCCGCCGAGAAGTGAGAATTGTCAGCGCTTTATATCATGTATTCGCCAACGCCTGGTCGCTTTCCTCCTGCGAAAGAATAAATTCCCCGACACACTGAGCACATGAAAAGACAGCATTCGTCCCGGACAGTGAGTGAGACGAGTGCTTTGCGGTGCGCCTATTTGCCTATCGATGCGGTCGTGGAGGATTAGCGGAAGGAAGGTGAGAAGGCGGTCGGAAACTGTGTCTTTTCATCGCCGATCACGGCAGCGATGCGTAGCTGTCGGCGATTCATGCGCTGTCACCTTCTTCGCGCGTTGACTGCTGATTTTCCCGGTGCAGCAACGGCATTGGCTTCAGTGTTGTTCTGTTCAGACGCGTCCGAGATAGTAGTCTTCACCAGATATCCCAGTTTTTTGAGCAGCGCAAACAGATCTTGCAACTGATTCGGACTAAACGCCAGCGCCAGTTCTCCGAATCGCCCTATGTGCCTGTCGTGAACAGGGGGCAGCTGTTCGATTTCAGCGAGGGTCTTTTCATCCCGGCAGTTCAGGACGCAGCACACAAGCAGACTGACTCGACCATACTCTTCACACCATCCTCGAATGGTGTGTTCGACATTGCCAGGAATGCAGTTGCCGCTGATGCGAGCAAGAAATTCGAACAGACGCCCCTCCGTCCAACCGGCCTGTAAGGCGATATAGATGCTGTCGCGCGTTAACTGATAGATGCACATGCGATCCCGCGTCACTGAAATGGCCACCTGCTGGAGATCCCAGCCATATGTGGAGTCGCTTTCCGCGGGCAGCAGAATGTCAAATGTCGGCTGAATCACAGCGGCAGGCATCATGGACTGCTCGGTTTCGCCTGGGTCCAATCCTTGCGAATGATTGAGCCACAAAGACCCTGCTGCTGATATTTTGTAGACAGGCGCGCCATTCTCCCCCTGGCCTTTCATCAGTACGCCCAGACACACAAGCATTTGCATGACACGCCACTCATAGACGCTGGCTCTTGGCTCATAGTAGTAGTCAGTGACCAGATCGCCCAGCGCATGCAGTATGGATTCGCCATAGACCCAGTCGCGCGCGGCCAGTTGCCCGATCTTCGCCACTACTCTGGCGAGCGTCCGGATCGCGCCGCGGTAGGTGCGAACATAGAAACGCAACAACGCTCGAGCGCGGTCGTCTTCGGTGCGTGTCATGTAGGCGGCGCTCGCATCTCTGTCCACACCCAGTTGGCCCTGGGGATCCTCAACGATACAGCCCTCGTCGCACAGATGATCATAGATCAGGGCAAAGCGCTCAGGATAATCGTGAAATCGCCGTCCAAAGCCAAACCGCCACCCTGTTTGCGTCGGCAACGGTTCTTCTGATATCTCCAAAAGTTGCAACAGTTGACTCTGTTGCCGTTTGAATATGATGCCATCCTGTGTCAATTTCACATCCTGTCTGGCGAAAAACAGCAGACATGTGACGGCGTCGCGGGCCATGGCCGAACCATCGAAACGATACACAGCGGGTTCATGAACATAGCGCTGCACCGTATCGCGCAAGTTTTTGGCAGTGATGGCGGACAGACGCTTCCACACATCGGTCGGACATACGTATGTCCTGCGCGAAGGGCTGCCAAGCTCAAACACCATACCCTCTTCAAGCAGTTCACTGAGTAGCGGCAGGGTGCTATTTTCTTGATCGCGGCTGACTTCCTGTGCTGGAGTCACTCGGTGGAGCATGGCGAAAAGTTCTTCCCGGGCATAGCAGAGACGCCCGTCGAGGGCAATTTCCTGAATGGCCGAAAGCGCCTCCCGTGAGATGCTTTGTAATCGCGAAGGAACATGCTCCGGTTCGGAATAGGAAGTGAGAATCGCTTGCAGCAATGCATTTTTCGAATACAAAGAACACGAAATCGCCTGACGCACCGCGATCCGGCGCAGTCGACTGATGTCACTCTGGTTGAGGCATTCGGACAGACGCATGAGGGCACCCCAATGTTATCCATCTTTCCTTAGGGTAGCATGCGCCAACCAACCATCTCGTATACGCTTTCGGGCATAAAAAAGGACTCGCCTGATCCATGCGAGTCAAGAGAGAGATTATTAGGAGTGGAGAGAAACTACATTGCACATCCCGAATCGATCATACTCGACCGAGCGTTCGGAAGTCAATACGGCAACGACCGTAACGTTGACCAAAATTACCTTTCCATGATTCCTGCCGTCATTCGCGTTATTCCCGATCCGTGACAACATAACCGCATGACCGCAAGAGACTGGCCGCTTGTCCGCAAAACTTTGAAGTATCAAACTGCAGAAGCAACTGCCCGTCGTCGCCCTCACGGCTCTCCATGATTCCGATGTTGCGAATACTGATGTCCGCCTCCCCGAGGAGGGTCGCAATCTTGCCGATCAGTCCAGGTTCATCGGGCACGGACACGGTAATCGAGAACACAGCTCTGATGGCCCCCGTTGCCTTTGCCGGTATGGCGTCGCGAAACTGACGCGCCAGACGGAAGAATTCCGTCAGCGCATCCCCGTCGTTGGCGATGACCGCCATTTTTAGACTGGTGACCGCTGAGATCCATTCCTCCAGGATCGGAACGATCTCACTGTTGTTCTCAAGGGTCATGTCGCGCCACAGCAGCGGATCGCTTGAAGCTATGCGGGTAATGTCGCGAAACCCTCCTGCAGCCAGTTCAGTGTGCGAGGGGTCCGTATTCGCCCGCACGCGCACCTGATTGACCAGAGCGGCGGCAATCAGGTGCGGCACATGGCTGATGGAGGCCACCACACGATCATGCTGTCGCGCGTCCATGCGATGTACTCGTGCTCCTGTAGCCTGGATGAGCGTACTCAAAGCGAGGAATGTCTGGGAATCCGTACTATCCATTGGCGTGAGCACGTACACCGCATTTTCTAACAGTCGGGCATTGGCGGCGAGGATGCCGGATTTTTCAGAACCGGCCATCGGGTGGCCGCCGATGAACGCACATCGGGCAAATAACTGTTGTGCGGTGTCCATCACGCGTCTCTTGGTGCCGCCGACGTCAGTGATGATGGCGCCTTCAGCCAATAATGACTCGTGGCGCGCAATGTCCTTCAATAAAATGATCGTCGTTGGCACAGGCGCCGCAATGACGACGAGATTGGCGCCTTGCAAAGCCGCGTCAAGGCGTTCCGCAGTTTCGTCGATGGCCCCTCGTTCAAGCGCGGTGCGAAGCGTTCTTCGATCCACGTCATAGCCGATGACACGATCGACCATCCCAGTCTGTTTCAGCGCAAAGGCGAGCGATCCGCCGATCAGTCCGCAGCCGATGACGCACACTCTGTGAAACTGCCTGCCTGCTGTCAATGGTTCGAGTCTCCTTTACCGACCTGCCTCTGAAAGTTCACGCGCAAATTGGGACAACGCCTCAATGGAATCGTCGAGGCGCGCAGCGTCTCCACTCGACAGAGCGTTTTGTATGTCTTCACAACGCCTTACGATGGCGCTCCCGACGATCACGCCGTCGGCGAACTCTGCGAGTTCTCGCACATGCAGCGGGCTGCTCACGCCAAACCCCACCGCTACAGGCACGGAACTGGCCCTCTTTACCGCGTCCACAAAGGCGCGCAGTTCCGTGGCAAACGAAGCGCGTTCACCGGTGACTCCCAGTGATGAAACGCAGTAAGCAAATCCTGTGGCGCTGGCGGCAATCATTTGCACCCGCTCATGACTGGTCAGCGAAATAAGCGGAATCAGGGCAAGATCGTGACGGACTGCGGCTTCACGCGTCTCCGCACTCTCCTCAAAAGGCAGATCAGGAATAATCAGGCCATCGGCCCCGGCATCTGCGCAAGCCTGCATCAGTGCATCCACGCCGTACTGCACCACCGGGTTCACGTAAGTGAAGACAACAAGCGGAACATCGCTGACCGCGCGTACACGGGCAATGAGGCGAAGCGCTTTTGGCAAGGTCATGCCAGCCTGAAGGGCGCGCAGGGAACCCGCCTGAATCGCCGGACCGTCCGCCAATGGATCGGAATACGGAATGCCGACTTCGATGACGTCAGAGAACTGGGCCAGTTCCAATAGAATTCGGTAACTGACGTCTTCATTGGGATCGCCTGCGGAGACAAAGGGAATAAATGCGGTGCGTTTGTAGCAGTTTCGAATAGCCTGTTCGATTGCTGTCTGGCCGCGCATGGTCATTGTAAGCTGCCCCCTATCAATCGCTCGACGGTATGCACGTCTTTATCGCCGCGTCCGGACAGATTGACAACCATTAAATCGTCTGCAGGCAGCGTCTTTGCCAGTTTGACCGCATAGGCAATCGCGTGCGCCGACTCCAGCGCGGGAATGATTCCTTCCACTTGGGTGAGTGTCGTAAACGCATCCAGAGCCTCCTGGTCCGTAATCGGTTCGTAGGACGCCCGGCCACTCTTGGCGAGATGGGCGTGTTCTGGTCCTATGCCCGGATAGTCCAGTCCGGCGGAAATGGAGTGTGCAGGCTGGACTTGACCAAACTCATCCTGCATGAGCAACGTCATGGAACCATGCAATACACCCCGACTGCCTTTCGCCATCGTCGCCGCATGCCGCGCCGTCTCGATTCCTTCCCCCGCAGCCTCCACTCCGATCAAACGCACATTGCCATCGCGCAAAAACGGATAAAACAGACCCATCGCGTTGCTTCCGCCGCCTACACAGGCGACCAGGGCATCGGGCAAACGGCCTTCCTGCTCGATGATTTGCTCCCGCGTTTCATCTCCGATCACGCGTTGGAAATCACGCACCATCATGGGATACGGATGAGGTCCAACCACAGATCCGATAATATAGTAGGTGTCTTCCACGTGTTCCACCCAGTGCCTGATTGCCTCGTTGGTCGCGTCTTTGAGAGTCTTTGTGCCGGATCGCGCAGGTATGACCTCGGCGCCAAGCAACCGCATGCGAAAGACATTCAGCGCCTGCCGTTCCATGTCCTCCTCGCCCATGAACACGGTGCACTGAAGTCCAAAGAGCGCCGCCACTGTCGCCGTCGCCACACCGTGCTGACCGGCGCCTGTCTCTGCAATCACGCGCTGCTTGCCAGTCATTTTGGCGAGCAATCCCTGACCGAGTGTGTTGTTGATTTTGTGAGCTCCCGTGTGGTTCAGGTCTTCCCGCTTCAGATAGATCTTTGCTCCGCCCGCAAACTCGGTCAGGCGCGAAGCAAAGTATAGGGGCGTCGGCCTCCCGGAGTAATCTCTCAGGTACGAGCGCAACAGCCGCGAAAACTCAGGATCACTGGCCAATCGGCGATAATCCGCTTCCAGCTCCACCAAGGCAGACATGAGCGTTTCTGGTACGTATTTGCCGCCAAACTCCCCGAATCGCCCGCGTTCATCTGGAAACATCCTCTGCACCCCCATTTCAGTTCTCTCTTTCAGTTCTTCGCTGCGCCGACAAAGGCCCTCATTTTTGCCGGATCCTTCCGGCCATCCGTTTCGATGCCTGACGAAACGTCGACGGCGAAGGGTTGGTATCGCGTCGCCAGTTCACCGACGGTACCCGGTGTCAAGCCACCCGCCACGATGATGGGCACTCCCGCCAAAAAGGGTTTCAAGCGGTCGATATCCTGCCAGGCAAAGGGCCTGCCAGTGCCTCCGTATGCACCGCCGTGCCATGAGTCGAGCAGCAGGCCGTCAATGTGACCGGCGAACTCGCCCACCGCCTCATCGTCCTCTGCGCCGCGAACCCGCCACGTTTTCCAGACGGTCAGGCCGCGTCCGCGAAGTTCTGCGCACAGAGCGGGCGTTTCATCCCCAGACAGTTGAACATGACGAACGCCCGTGTCGTCCGCGACCCGCAGCGTGTCCTTCGCGGAGCGATTCACCAGCACCAGGACCGGCTGCGGCAGGAGTTCCTGCCGGCGTTCCTCTGCGCGCTCCTGTCTCAGGTCGTCCACAATCTGTCTCACAAGCACGCCGCTCACTTCACGTTTGCTGCGGGCCAGCACAAAGCCGATATAATCGGCGCCGGCCCGCGCCGCCTCGCGAGCATCCGCGAGGGTCCTCATCCCGCACAGTTTTACACGAATCATCAGCCCCGTCGCGAACCAAGCAGTTGCGCGACTCCCTCCCCTATCCGATCGACGCCAAAGCGCATCAGCGTTTCGCCGACCAGAATCGCCTGCGCACCCGCTTTGCGCAAGCGATCGACGTCATTCGCCGTTTTGATTCCGCTCTCCCCGACGAGAATCACATCCTGATCAATCGCTTCGGCGACCGTTTCGGTCAGACTCAAATCGACGTCAAACGTGCGCAAATCCCGGTGGTTAACGCCGACGATCTGCGGGTGCAGAGACGCCGCGCGCCGCCATTCGTCCACGGAATGAATCTCCACAAGGACCGCCATTCCCCAGTCTGTGGCCAGCGTGTACAGTTCCTGCAGCGACTCGTCAGGCAAAGCCGCCGCGATCAACAGGATGGCGTCCGCACCCATGGCGCGCGCTTCCAGAACCTGCAACTCGTCGATGATAAAGTCCTTGCGAAGTATCGGCAAGCGCGTCGCTGCGCGCACGGATTTCAAAATATCAGACGAACCCTGAAAGTAGGTGCGATCCGTGAGCACCGACACCGCACTCGCGCCGGCTGCTTCGTACTGTGCGGCCGTGGCCACGGGATCAAACCGCGTCGCGATGACTCCCTTTGACGGCGACGCCTTCTTGATTTCCGCGATCAGGGCAACCGGATGCTTTCCCCGCAGCGCAGCCGCAAATGGCCTAACAGGCGGACTCTCTGCCGCTTGTTCAAGCAGGCTCGACCGACCCTGCTCGCTATGCAGCAAGGTCACTTCCGCGCGCTTTGTTTCCAGGATGCGATCCAGGATGGTCACGCGCTCACTCCATTCGTCAATTGCTGGCTGTACTCTGCCAACTGATTGAGTTTACTCGCCGCGCGTCCATCATCAATGATCCGTTCTGCCATGCGCGCTCCTGTCGTCAGATCTGGCGCATGGCCCGCCACGTAAAAGGCGGCGGCGGCGTTGGCCACCACGATATCCCGGCGGGCTCCCGTCTCTCCTGCAAATATGGCGCGCACCGCAGCGGCGTTCACCGCAGGATCGCCGCCGCGCACGGCAGCCAACGGGTAATGCGACAGACCCAAGTCCGATGGCTGAATCGTCCACTCCGACACCTGACCCAGCCGCACCTCATACACCCTGGTCGGTCCCGACACGGCAATCTCATCGAGGCCATCCACAGAGCTTATCACCAGGGCGTGCTCGCTGCCAAGAGCCGCCAGAACATGCGCCATCTTTTGCGCGATCGCCGCATTGGGCGTGCCGAGCACCTGACGCTTTGGTCTGGCGGGATTTGTAAGCGGACCGAGAAAATTGAACATCGTTCGGTACCCCAGTTCTTTGCGGATTGGCGCCACATGCTTCATGGCGGGATGGTATGCCTGCGCAAACAGGAAGCAGATTCCCGTCTCCGCGAGACACTTCGCCGCCGCCTGCGGACTCATTTCAATCGCGACGCCCAACGCGGCCAGCACGTCAGCGCTCCCGCTGAGGCTTGACGCCGCCCGATTGCCATGTTTGACCACCGCCACCCCACCGGCTGCCGCCACGATCGCGGCGGCAGTTGAAATGTTGAACGTGCCGGCTCCGTCTCCTCCGGTTCCGCAGGTGTCGATCACGCCAGGCTGCACCGCCATGGACAACGCATGATCGCGCATGGCGCGAGCGCTTCCCGTGAGTTCAGCGATGGTCTCGCCCCTCGCCCGCAACAATGTTAGATACGCGGCGATCTGCACGGGGCTTGCCGACCCATCCATCATCGCATGCATCGCCGACTCCGCGTCTGTTTCCGTCAGTTCATCACCATTGGCCAGTCGCACCAATATCTCTCTCATCATGCAATCTCTCCTCGTATGCCGTCTATGCGCTCCATGAAACCGTCCGCCCGGACAACAAATAAAGAACCAAGGATTTCCCCCGGTTCTCGTGAACGTGCCGCTTGTACGAGAAAAGATCGGCCGAATTGCTGTCGTGCTGCGCGATCCCTCTAACTTTTGGCTAAGCTCCGCTCCGCTCACGCTACCAAGGCGACAGGCAACCCCTGTCTCTATGGCGCCTGCCGCAACCTGCTGCCAAGTTGCGCGCACCTGCTGCGCCGTTAGGGTAATCCTACTACGATCCGTCCAAATGGTCAATCCGCCAGCGCTTCTATTCCGCTTTGCGACGCAAGATATCAAGCACATCGTAGATGCCTCGAACCAAGACAATTGCAATCATAACGATCCACAATGTTCCAAATAAACGTGTTCCAGCCGCCACAATCCAAGCAAGCAGAAATGCTATGAGGGATATCCACTTGATCACCATTTGGCCGACAGGAGACTGGGTAACTTCAGACGCTGTCTTAAAGACCAATGGAGCGAGTAGTCCAACCGCCATCTCAGCCAACACACCTTCAACATTACCGATTCTCCGAAACAGGGACCAAGCTCCGTACAAAAGCATTACATATACTGGGCCATAGAGTACGCTGTACAGGACATCCTTTAGATTCATTTGACGATTCAGTCCGATCACCCCTACTTAGTTTCTAAAATGTGTTGTCATAGAGCCGGCGATGGATTGTATCCTATCTGCACATACCACCTTCCAGCATGGGGGATTAAGACTGTTGGAAACAGACTAATCGCTTTGGTTAAGGGGCTGTCTGGAAAGGTATACAAAAGGCCACGAGTTGGCCATTTAATGCCGAAATGACTCCAATCCTAAAGGCGGGATTTGCCAGAGGCAATGTATCCCATGTAATCCCAGAGATTTATCGAGGCCGACTCCTTGCGATTACAGCACTTGAAACTCGTGTTATTCAACACCGCCAATTCTCTTTCTTATTTCGGTGAGACTTTCGATAATCTGTGATTCCTCCTCGTCTGAGGGTAACTCATGACCCTGCCTCAATTGTCCGTTTACCATGATCGAATCAATGATGTTCAGAAGTCGCCTCGTTAGAACATCCGATTTTCCCCAGTGTACTGGCTCCAGTATTGACAAAGCCGTAATTAATTCTCCATCATAAAGTTCTCCACTAAACGGATTTGACTCAAGTCTCTCAAGCACTTCAGGAAAAATGAATTCAACATACATGTTTTGCCTCAACAAGCGGGCCAAATCACCATCAGCTAAATCACCAATTGTCTTTGAACGAATTCTTTCATACCACTTTGGCAAAGAATACCTTGAGTCAGTCACGGGTTCTGAAATGCCTAACTGTTTCTCAATGTCTACAATTTGAAGCAAACTTACAGAGGACACAATCATTTACCTCCATTCAGTATCTCATTAATTTTACCAATGTATTGTTGAGCTTTGCTAAGCCCGCTTTCGAGTGCTGCGCGCGCCGCCGGATCAAGATTTGGATTCCTCAAGCTACCGTGTAGACTTTTTTCAACAGCGTAAAGTCCACGCAACGAATTCTTAACTTCATCCAGATGGTCATAATACCCACCTCCAATACGAGGAACTGGGTCACCTTGAATGTCACGCAGTGCACCTGACAAGTCCTGCTCAGTAAGGTGGTCATTTACAATATTATCAAGTCGACTCAGAGTTGCTGTTTGAGCGTCGGTTAGGGGTTCTTCTCCCGCGCCCTCAGCGGCAGCCATCCCTTCGTTCACCGCGAACTCTTCCGATCCAGCGAGCCCTTCAGACAACACAAGTAATGCGACCTGCGTGCCTCCCAAGATTATCCAACCTGGAATCGTCGGGTTCGTCGCCCTCTCCTTGATCCCAAACCGCGCCATAAGATATACGTTGTACGAAGCTGTCCCACTCGGGTCCACCCGGTTGACCGGGTTGTTTCGTGCGTACGCATACCCATTGTAACTCAGCGCGACCCCAACGCTCGGCCCCGCCGGATCCTCCGACAGGAATCGCCCGATGACTGGATTGTAATACCGCGCGTTCAAGTCGTACAGCCCCGTACTCCAGTCGTACCAGTAGCCCTTGTACAGAAACGGATTGATCGTCGCCGCACCGATTCCGGAAGTATCCGTGTCTGACAGCAGGTTCCCCCACGCGTCATACGTGTAGGTGACCACTTCCTGACCCAGCGTGCTGCTGCCGGTCGTGTCGTCCACGAGCCCCACGATTTGACCCGTGCCGTCGTAGAGATAGCCGTACGTGTGCCACGCCCCGCCGTAGGAGACGGTCATCAGCACCGGGAGGCCTGCGGCGGCGTACGTCAACCGTTTGACCAGGAGGTTGCTGCTGTCTGTCACATACGACACCAGATCGGATTGGCCGATGTAGCCCAGGCGGTAACCGTCGATCGTCGCCCGTCGATCCAGCGGATCGTACGTGTACGTGTCGGCGCCGTTTGGCGTGGTGACGCTCGCCAGATGGTTCTCCGCCACATACGACACCAGATCATGTCATGCCAATACTAAGACGACCGAATGGCCGAGTGAATACAAAACCAGGGAACCAAATCCCGATTTAACGAGATTGGCTCCCTTCGGTTACAGCACTTGAAATTGGTGTTGCTGTCACTTGCAAAATTTACTTGGCTGAATCCAAATCCACTGCGTTGACCGTCAAGAGGTCGAGGTGATTTCCCTGCTCATCAAGAAACTCAACCTCGTAGTCTCCTACATTTTCATCATAGACCATTACAATGGTACCTCTTGTCCCTGTTGGAACGTTGTTACTTAAATTGCGTTTAGCTCTTACCACTGCGTGCTCCTTAAACAATGAAGTCGACCTCATTTCCCTGTTGGGA
>JAJZCB010000124.1 GCA_021846285.1 Bacillota bacterium | reverse complement strand
TGGATGCGGCTGCAGCGCGGGCAACGCACAGGGAGACTCCCAGAATCGCGTTCGCTCCAAGGTTTCTCTTATCCGATGTGCCGTCGAGTTGGATCATCGCTTCGTCGAGCGCCCTCTGATCACTGGCATCCATTCCCTGGATCTTCGGCAGGATGATATGTTCAATATTGCTGATCGCCTGCAGAACCCCTCTGCCGCGATAACGAAACCTATCTTTGTCCCGCAACTCAAAAGCTTCCTTTTCCCCTGTTGATTTTCCCGAAGGCACGGATGCGCGCCCGATTGAGCCGTCACTCAGTCGGACGTTCACATCCACTGTGGGGAAACCTCTGGAATCAAGAATCTCGCGGGCCGTCACTTGCTGAATCGTAGCTGTCATCTTGTCGATGCACCCCTTTCGGTTGACCGAATCCACGCATCCTTTTCCGTCTCAAGCGGTTGTCATTCTTTTGCATGATTTCTATCCATGAGCCCGGTCGGCGTCGACACGGGTCGGTCCGGGTATTTAAGATCCAACTCGACGGTCGGCCGCGCCGATTCCATCTTGTCGCAACACGCCTCCAGGGTCTCTTCCAGCGACTGCTGGAGGCAGGCGAGAATATCTGTCACACCAGGAAAATCCGTCAGTTCACGCGCCCCCTCACGGGTCAGACTGGGGCCCAGAGAACTTGACTCACGTTGCACGACACCCTTCCGGATCATCCCTTTGAGACACGTTCTCACGGCTTAATCCCCCGAAACGAGTTCCGACGCAACAAAGGCGGACGCCGGAAATGTTTGCACCCGCCGCTGCACTTCAGCCGAAATATCCTGCTCCGAGAACACCTCCGGCAGACTCAAAACTGCCGCAGCCACCACCTGGCTGACCGTGATCACCCGTTGCCACGCCAGCCGTACAGTCGCATCCATGTCCGAAGAAAAATGTTCAATCCCCCCCAGGAACCCGTTGCACACCCTCCCGTTGTTCATCCGTTCCATTTCGCGTCCTCGGAGCGGTAGCGAAATTGTCAGCCTCCATCTCGTTTCGGTTACGATGGGCCAACCGGCTCGCTGCCGCTGCGGCCACAGCTCCTGCGAGATCGTCAAGAAATGTATGCACGCGACTCGACGTATGATCGTTTAACCGCGCCAAGACCCCGTATTTCAGTTTGTCGACGTATCCGTAATTCGTGTAGCCGATGCTTCCGTAAATATTGAGAATGGACAGCGCCAGGATCTCGTCAACTCCGTACAGGCTGTCATCTGCGGAAACAATGCGTTGCAGCGGTTCTGACAACCTCTCATTTTCCGCCAGGATGTCGAGTTCAATCCCGGTCAGGAGAGCATTTTGCACTTCGCGTTTCCCCAACACATGCATCACGCTCTCCAAACATTGATCCTGTGTTAATCCGGGAATATACGACTTTTGCAAAAACAGCGTAATATCAGCGATTTCCCTTACATCTACGCCGCGCCGCTTCAGCAAATCCAGAGTGGCGTTCTGAAGCGTCTGACTGCTCACATGCGATTCCATTCCTGCACGCTCCCTTGACAGCAAAGTGACCTTTCATAACGTGTTGGCCAACAACAATAGCCCCCACAAGACATTCCCCGATTTACAATTCGGGTTGCTTGTAGGAGCTATCATCCCGTCGCCGGAAATTACGCGAGCTCCATCACGATGTCATATTTTCTGTTCAGCATAATATGACGTCAGGCATACGTCAATCCCCTTTTCCGCGAGGTTGGATTCTCTCGCTCGTTCCGAGTTTGACGTCGTCCTTGAGTTCACAAGGGGATTGACGAAGCGAGATTGTCGTATTATGCTAATAGCAATGGATGGAACCGTGATGGAGCTCACGTAATCCCCGACGATGGGATGATAGCCCCTACAGGTGAACCGAAAGGTTCACATCTGTAGGGGCTTATTATTCGTATCGAGACAAAGGGGGAGCTTATGTGAGCGTCCAGTGGAGTTCCCATATGGATATGCTGATCGGTGCTGCGATTATGATGATGTGTTTGGCTACTCTGGAACTGTACCACTTCATCCTGATAAGAGGGAAAACGAAACAGAAGCGACGCTATGCTCCGAATGCGAAAGGTTCGGTGTCGCAATTAGCGAAGAAACAGTCGACTACATTCCACGATGTTGCCGGCAACGAAGCGGCTAAGGAACAACTGTTGGACATCGTCGATTTTCTGGCGTGTCCGGCGCGTTATCAGGCACAGGGCGCCAAACTGCCCCGTGGGATTCTGTTGACAGGCGCTCCGGGAGTCGGAAAGACTCTCCTGGCCAAGGCGATGGCCGGCGAAGCGAGAGTTCCCTTTTTTTCGGCGAGCGGCTCCGATTTTCAGGAGATCTATGTGGGTGTGGGAGCCAAGCGCATTCGCGAACTGTTCGGCAAGGCCCGAGAACATGCGCCCTGTGTAGTATTCATTGATGAATTTGACGGACTGGCGCGAAAACGCGAGGATGCACATGAAGAGAGTGGGCGCACGCTAAACGCGTTTTTGACGGAGATGGACGGGTTTGCCCCCGATGACGCCATCGTCGTGATCGCGGCGACAAATTTTCCCGAATTGCTGGACCACGCAGCTACGCGACCGGGGCGGTTCGACCGACATGTAGAGATTTCACCTCCCGATGGGCTGGCCCGCGAGGAGATTCTCCGACTGCATGCCCGAAATAAACGCATCGGCGACGTCAACTTTCACGAGTTGGCGAGGCGGACAGCTGGCATGAGTGGGGCACACCTGGCCGCCGTCATGAACGAAGCGGCCATTCTGTCCGTGAAAGACCGTTCTCTGCGAATCGACGCCTCCCACATTGATGAGGCGTTGGCTCGCGTCCTCGCCGGATTGAAACACACGCGAGTCGATTCCACCATCCGCAGGCGCATCGCTGTGCACGAAGCAGGGCACGCGATTGCGGCCCTAGCCTTGGGAAGAACCGTGGAATATGTGACCATTCAGCCACGCGGCAGGGTTCTTGGTTACGTGTTTTGCAGCGAGGGGAAGGATGGACTTCTGTTGACGCAGGCGGAACTGGAGACGGAAATCATGATTCTGCTGGGTGGCCGCGCCGCAGAACTCGTGTGTCTGCAGGATCGCAGCACGGGAGCCGCGAATGATATCGGGCGGGCCACGGAACTCACGCGCCGCATGATCACTGTGTATGGCATGGGCGACGATCTGGTCGCGTCCAAGTCTGCGGACCAGGAGACAGGCGCACGGCTACGCGAATACGATGAACGTGTGCGCCGGATGATCGACCGCCACCGGGAAGCGCACCGGATTCTGGTAGAACGTCTGTTGGAAGAGGACCTGATAAACGGCGACACCATTCAGATGACCGATGAGACGACGTCGCAATGTGTTCCTGTTGTTCCGGAGGGCGCTATTCTAATCGCAGTCAATGCATCACAATCAGACAGGGTCGCACCTCAATCGTTCGATCAAATTCCATCCCGGGCATGCCTGCAAAAGACGTGCGTCGGTCAAGTTGTTTCCCGGGGCGGAGAATGGTGGTATGCGCAATGACACAAATGATGACGTCGCCAGATTCACAGGCAGTCCCAAACGAGACGGCTCGGAGAGCCGTGCGCACCGTCCAGGATGCTGTCGGCGCGTCGCTCTTCGGCTTGGAAGACGCCGTGGAGCAACTGCTGATCGCCGTTCTGGCGGGTGGCCACATCCTGCTGGAGGATGTTCCGGGCGTCGGCAAAACGGCGCTCGCGAAGGCGTTCGCCAACCTGCTGGGACTGGAGTTTCGGCGTCTGCAGTGTACGCCGGACATGTTGCCGGCGGATGTGCTGGGCGGACTTATTTTCAATCCAAAGACGGGCGACTTTCAACTCCGGAAAGGGCCGGTATTTTCAAATATCCTGCTGGTGGACGAAATCAACCGCGCCCTGCCGCGCACACAGTCCGCACTGCTGGAGGCGATGGCGGAACGGCAGGTTACGATCGACGGCGAGACCCATCCGTTGCCGGAACCGTTTCTGGTGATCGCCACGCAGAACCCGATTGAATCGCAGGGCGTGTTCCCTCTTCCCGAGGCGCAACTCGACCGGTTCCTGATGAAGACGTCGCTCGGGTATCCGGACGAACGACAGGACCTGCTGCTGCTGCGGGCGCACCTGCAGGGAATGGCAACACCCGCCGCGCCCATGTCCGCCGTCATGGGCCATGTCCTGGAGTCGCTCGCCCACGCCTACGAGCAGGTACGGGCAAGCGACGAGCTTCTGGTCTACATCGGACGCATCGTGCGCGCGACGAGAGAACGGTCGGACGTATTGACCGGCGCCAGTCCGCGCGCGATGGTGATGCTCACAGATGCCGCGCGGGCGGCGGCGGCTCTTGCGGAACGAAGCTACCTGACCCCCGACGACGTCCAGAAGGTCGCGCCGTCCGTGCTGTATCATCGCCTCGTCCTGGAAGGGTACCTCGACGACGGTCGCAAGAACGCCCGCGAATGGATCATGAGTCTCCTGCAGTCCGTGCCGGTTCCAGTCGACAGGCCGCAGCCATGATCCCGCTCATCATCATCGTCATCCTGGCGCCGTCTCTGTATGCGCTGTGGTCGTATCTCTGGAACCATCATGTCGCGCCGCGCGTGACGGTGTCCGTCTTGCCGTCCAAGATCTCCATTGCGCACGGGGAGAAGACAGAGATCATCGTTCGCGTGCGCAACGAATCATGGCTTCCGGCTCCCCAGGTCGGCTGCATCGTCGAACTCCCCGAAGGGCTCCAGGCGCCGCTTGCAGGCGTTGCGTCGAAGAGCGGCGCCCGCGTCGGCCACTTGAGCGTCTCGTTCAGCATCCGGGGCCGCGAAGAGGTGGAGGCGCGCTTCGCAGTCTATGGAGAGCGCCGCGGCCGTCAAGTGATCAAACTTGTCAAACTCGTCCTGTCGGACGGACTGTCGCCGCACTTTGAAACGGTGGCTGTCCTGTCCGACGCCGCCGTGGTCGTCCATCCGCCGGTGCTCAGAGAGGAACGATCACGGGACATTCAGACGCGTGTTTCGGGCACAGTCGCCACACAACGCAAACTGCATCCGACTTCGCTGGAATGGATCAACATCCGGGAGTATCAGACCGGCGATCCCTTGCGCGATGTGGCCTGGTTGCTGAGCGCGCGTCGAGGCGAATTGATGGTGGTGGATCGCTCTCTGGCGATCGCCCGGCGCGTGATCATTCTCGTCAACGCGCAATGCAACAGGCAATTCTGGGCGCCGTATTCCCCTGCGGTGGAACGCATATACCGGGAAACGCAGGCCGCGGTGCTGCTGCTTCTGAAGACGGAGACGCACGTGATCATGATGACCAACGCATTCTGGTACGGGCGCAGGCAGGCTCGCCAGTTCAACACGCTGGAAGTAACGGGGCCGCTCACGCCCCGCACGCGTCGAATCGTCGGCCACTGGCTCGGGGAACTGTCCGTATACGCGATTCAGCCCTTCTCCGAACTGTTGAAGCGCCTCAGGACAACCAGCGGCGCGCCAGCGAAAATCATTGTGTTTACCGCTTTTGAAAACAAGGAGCACGCGGCGGAATATGACCGACTGCGGGCGCAGGGACACGAGGTGGTTCGAATATGTTTGACTTCCGATCCGTAGGAAGCGACATGAATATCATGGGCGTCGCGGCGGACACACTCCTGTGCGCGGGGATCATTGCGGTCTTTCTGCCACTCAGCGGCGGTGCGCTCGCCTGGCCGATATTTGCCGTTCTCGCCGCCTATGGCGTCCTCAACGCGGTCCTGCCGACGTTCGTGCACACGCGGCGGCCACAGGTGTTCGCACTGGTCATTCTCAGCGGTCTCGTGGTTCTGGTCTTCAAATTTCAGATGAACTCGGTGGCCTGGATCTGTACACTCGTCGGTCTGTCTTTCCTCGCCCTGCGCAGCATGATCCGCATTCGAGAGAGGACGGATCACGAACGGCAGCACATTCGCCTCTACGTGGATCTGATCCCGATGACCATCAGTCTGCTTTCTGGACTCGCGCGGCCTGAAATCGACGGAACAGCCATCGCGCTGTTCGCGGCAGTCGCCGTTTCTCGGCTTGTCGCGATGCGACTCGGCGCCGTCCATCTGGCCAGGGAGATGGGATTGTTGCAAGCTCTGCCGTTGCGGCTGCCGCTCATCGTTCTGGCCATCGCGCTGGCACTGGCGGGCGGTGCTATGTACTGGTTCCCAACGTTTCGGAACATCGTCCTGCTGGTGCTTCTGGCCGCCTTTCTCGTGTACGGTCTTATTGTGCTGCCGTACAAGTCGGCCAATCTGGCCGCAATCGCGCTGGTTATGCTTCTGATGTGGCTGATGGTCACACTGTTGCACAGAAGTCATCCAGGTCCCCGCACCCATGGGGGCATACCGGGGAGGATCAAGTTCAAATCCGTTGCGCACCCCATAATGTTCAACCTGCACACCCTGGAGCAGATCGCCCTCTACGCCGGAGCGGCGATCCTGTTGGCCGTGCTGATCAGACATGGACTCCGTCTGTGGGAGGGCGGGAAACCGGATTCGGTCGACACGGATGTCACCATTCTTCACCGCCCGCTTAAGGATCCACGCTCCCGCGCAGCACGGCATGCAACCCCTCTGAGCCGGCTTCTGGTGCGGTCCACGAGTGTGCCCGCCGCAACGGAACGACCGCTGCTTCCCGGCGATTCTGCGCGCGTCTTTCTCTCCTGGATCAACACATGGTTGGAGCAGCATGCGCCGACACAGAATGGCGCTGCGCAAGCGCTGGTGGAGGCGTATGAAGCGGAGCGCTATGGGGGCGTCGCCTGTCCGGCCGAACGGGTGAAAGAGATCCGGGCAGAATTGAGGCGATCAGGTCTCCTGTCGACCAAGCCCCGCCCAGCGCAGGGAGACACGCAGAAATCGGCTGGATCGCCGTCAAAGCCAGGGAAGTAGTAGAGCCGGTTCTGTAAATAAAGAGAATAGCTGCCTCTCACCGAGAGGCAGCCGGTTCACCTGAACCGCCATCATCCACATTTGTCCCTGACCCTGCCCGACTCAACGCCAGTCAAACAACAGCCAATGTCACATCCCCTTGCCAAGTTTCAGGATACGTCTCCCATACGAATCATAAAAGAGCTTGGCCGCTGCCACGTACCATCCTACAAGGGCAGAGGCAAAACTAAACCATCCGCCGATAGCGGTCAATAATTGTCCCCCGGTGAATGCTCCGATAAATAGGAGAATGAGCGCAATCAGCCACAACAGATAGTGCAGACTGACAGCGGCTCCTTTCTTCCACGAAGCGATCCACGCATATAAGGTGAAGACCGACCAGGCCAGGAAGAAGACACCCATGTCTCCACCGGAGGCTGATAACCAGTGTTGCATTCCCAACATCAACCCGACCGCCATCCAAAATCCGGCATACGACAGAGAGATCGTACCGGAAAACATGTCATTGACTTTAAAGCTGACCATGCCCGACAACAACAAAATGAGCCCACCGAAAAATAACCCCATTGGTGCAACGGTCGTCAGACTGCTGTCGCCCAGCACACCCGTCATGGCCAACCCAAAAATGAAAAGCGTTGTGGAGAATGCTGAAAACGCCAACGATGATGCTTGGGATGAAGACGTTTCCGTTTCAGACATTGCGAGTGACCTCCCTCTTTTCTCTTGCAGCGTCAGTCGGAGAGTCAGATGGACGTTGTGATACTGCCAGCGGCTAAAAAAAGTCGAACAGCCCCCACCGAAGTAGGGGCTGTCAGGTTGCCGAAGCAACCACTTATGGCGGACTCCATCGCCTGCTGACATTTCTATTTAAAACCATTATATGCTCTGGTGCAAAAAAATATATACTCTGATACAAAGAAATAAGGTTACCGTTGCTTCGCCGTCGCTCGCTGGCACCTGTATGCCTGTCTTGCCGAAACAAGCACATTGCCTGCGATCCTTATCCCAAGCAGCAGTGTTGGAATCGCCAGATTGGCAGTCAAGGACCTGAGATCCCTGCGATTGTTAGTTACCCCATGAATCCCATTGAACGATCGCGCAGAGGATAGTTAGGATAGGTTCGGCGCTTGACTTTCAGCCGTGGCTTGAGGTACAGTCACTGTAGTCAAATAGCGATGGAGCCCGCTTTAGCCCGCGTTCAGGGATGATAGCTCCTGCAGGATCTGTTCCTCATACGAGGAACAGATCCTGCAGGAGCTATTTTCAGAAATGCAAATGACTCTCCAGAACGGGTCACGCATTGCGCTGCAGCGAGATTTGCGGCCTTTAGACTGCGCCTGTTTAAGCGGCAGTTCAACCCATGGTTCGTCTCGGAAAGGACAGGAACATGCTTATGATACTGAACATTCATGCCATTCATAAGAACCTCTTACAGGAAGCACTAACCAATTGAAAGGAGTGTATCGACAAGATGACAGCTACGATTCAGCAAGTGACGGCCCGTGAGATTCTTGATTCCAGAGGTTTCCCCACAGTGGAGGTGGACGTCCGATTGAGTGACGGCTCAATCGGACGCGCATCCGTGCCTTCGGGAAAATCAACAGGAGAAAAGGAAGCTTTTGAGTTGCGGGACAAAGATAGGTTTCGTTATCGCGGCAGAGGGGTTCTGCAGGCGATCAGCAATATTGAACATATCATCCTGCCGAAGATCCAGGGAATGGACGCCAGTGATCAGAGGGCGCTCGACGAAGCGATGATCCAACTCGACGGCACATCGGATAAGAGAAACCTTGGAGCGAACGCGATTCTGGGAGTCTCCCTGTGCGTTGCCCGCGCTGCAGCCGCATCCAGACATGAATCCCTGACAAGATACCTGGCCGATCTCTACGGCGTCTCGCCTCAAGTGCTCCCTGTTCCCATGATGAACGTGATCAACGGCGGCAAGCATTCCGATTCCGGCATCGCAATCCAGGAATTCATGCTCGTTCCGCACGGTGCGCGAAATATATCGGAAGCAATCAGAATGGCTGCAGAAACATACCATATACTCCGTTTCATTCTTGAGAAGTCACACCAGCGGGTGTCGATCGGGGATGAAGGGGGGTTCGCACCTCAACTGCAGTCGAGTCGCGAGGCTCTGATTATCCTCACGGAGGCAATTCTGGAGGCTGGATACGACCCTGGCCGTGACATCTCCATCGCTCTGGATTTTGCCGCAAACGATTTCTATAAAGAAGGATTGTACCTGTATGAAGGACAGCGCTGGACTTCGAAAAAAATGACTGACTACATCCTGGAACTGACGGGAGAGTTCCCGATCGTTTCGGTGGAAGATGGCTTGGCAGAAGACGACTGGGAGGGATGGGTCAACCTGACAAAGAGCGCTAATCGTGTGGGACTGCAGTGTGTGGGAGACGACATTTTCGTTACAAATTGTGAGATATTTCAAAGGGGCATTCAGGCGGGGATTGGGAATGCCATCCTGATTAAACCCAACCAGGTGGGAACCCTCACGGAAACCTTTGCTGCACTGCAGCTCGCGACCGAATCCGGATATCGCACCGTGGTATCCCATCGTTCTGGAGAAACTGACGATGCCTTCATTTCCGATTTGGCCGTGGCCACCAACGCCGCTCAAATGAAATCAGGAGCGCCTGCCCGTGGAGAACGCGTCTCGAAATACAAT
>JAJZCB010000123.1 GCA_021846285.1 Bacillota bacterium | reverse complement strand
TCGTGCGCTATGTGAGTTATTGGGAAAGTATAAGGGATAAATCACCGGAGCGCAAGAGCACCTCGTACACGTTTGTGGCGGAGTGAGAGGGATTCGAACCCTCGATACGCCTTTACAGCGTATACTCGCTTAGCAGGCGAGCGCCTTCGACCAACTCGGCCATCACTCCATAAAAATGGCTCCCCGAGTAGGATTCGAACCTACGACCCTCCGGTTAACAGCCGGATGCTCTACCGCTGAGCTATCGAGGAACGGTGTGCGCTGAAGCTGAAACCCTCCCGTACCTGCCCGTACAAGAGCGGTTCGGCTGAAATGGCTGGAAACAGATCTGGTGGAGATAAGCGGACTCGAACCGCTGACCCCCTGCGTGCAAGGCAGGTGCTCTACCAACTGAGCTATATCCCCGTGCTCAAAATTACTTTTGCATCATATCACGGGACGTTGCCTTGTGCAAGTGCATCCCACACCGGGTCCGCCTATACGGGTATCGTAATGGTGGCTGTAAATCCGTGACCCGGTTCGCTGGCAAACGTCAGGGCGCCCCCATGGAGTGCGACAATCTGACGACTCACGAGAAGACTCAAACCCGTGCCGCCCTCTTTTGTGGAATAGAATGGTTCACCGAGTTTTGGCAGTTCATCAAATTGTACTCCATGACCCTGGTCAATCACCTGAATTTGCACCTGATCGCCCAGCATCGCCGTTACAATGCGCACAATACCGTCATCAGGCATCGCGTCGATGGCATTTTGCACGAGATTGGCAAGCGCTCGTTTCATTTGCCCCGGTTCACACCGAATGAGAATCGCACGCGGATCGACAATTGTTTTCACATGGATATTGGACTCGTCCAGCTTATCCTTGAAGTCGTCGATCAGTTCCTGCAGCAGTCCCTGCAAATTGACGGCCCCCACGACGCAAGGGGTGGTTACCAAACTGACCAGTTCAGCAATGATGCGCTCGATGCGCAGCACTTCATCATTGATAATATGGAGATACTTCTCCCGATTCGCGGGGGCGCTCGCCAGCCCCTCACTGCTAAAGGATGCCTCGAACAAACGAACAAAACCTTTGATACTCGTCAGCGGATTGCGGATTTCGTGGGCGACTCCGCCAGCCAGTTTGGCGAGCGACGTCAATGTATCAGCCTGTTGACCACTGTACTGCGCCCGACCCCATTCAGTGATGTCCTGCAAGGTTCCCATCAGCTTACCGTCAAAGATCGCTTCCTGCCTGGAACTCACAAACCGTTCCTCGCCATCCGGTCGCACAATTCGATACCGGACATCACGGGACAGTTCTGGCGCCAGACCGGAAACGCTCTGTTCCACGAGAGTGTGATCCTCTGGATGAATCATGTCCAATACACTGATCAGTGGAATAAATCCATCCGGAGACCTGTTGAGTCCGAAGATGCGAAACACCTCGTCAGACCACTTGAAAACGCGGTAGATGGGATCCAGTTCCCAGATGCCGAACCGCGCCATTTTCTGTGCGTAGGAAAGCTGCGCCTGGTTTTTTAACAGACAGCGCTGCATGTCGCGACACACTGTCATGTCCTGCAACATGGTGTACGCCCCCACCCACTGTTGATCAAGGGCAATGGGAACCTGCGTAACCTGAATGTCCATCTGTTGCCCACCTGGCGACTGCATGAGGACATCATACCGTTCTACAACGCCTTGCAGACAACCCCTGAAGTGAACCATGCTGAGATCCCGGTGTTCAGGCGCTATCATCGAAAAAAAGGACAACCCGATCCAACTCGGACAAGAATCTCCGATCAATTTCGCCGCCGCCGGGTTTTGGGAGATCACGTTTCCATCCATGTCCAGTATACAAATGAAATCCGGGTGCTGCAGAAACAGCGCATGCTGTGAGTTCGTATCCAGATACTGTCGCAGCTCGTCGTGGTGCGTGATGGGGATGCATCCTTTCTATACTGGCTCACAGCAAGACCGCAGATAAGCGGCTACAGAAGTTGTTGGCGACGCCCACGGACGTCGGTTTGAGCTGGATCACGTTCAACCCCGATTCGACTGTCCGGACGCCAAAAAAGGCAATACAACGCAATACCAAGAAGCGCTATCGTCAATCTCAGTATAGCGCGTGATGATCTATTTTGCACTTGTTTTCCGAACGATATTGGGGTTCATTCCGCCAATCACATAATCACCATGTGAGGCAATCACTCAGTCTCCTCGATCATGAATCATGTGTCTCACTCGCGCTCAATCCCTCGTATCAACCTCCCTGACCTGATCACAGAACAAAACGACAACCCGCGCCACAAGGGGTTGCCTGCCCTGCAAGCAAGATCAAGAAGCGGCAACCCGGCGATCATAGGCCATCTGCCCTTAGATCCGTAGCTTTGCGCCCCAGCGTTTCCACTGGTTTGCCCTGTGCACTCACATGAAAGTTGCGATTCGCCCGTCGCTCAACCAAGACGCGGGCATGTTTCAACCTGACTTTACATAAATAATACTACATCCTTCAATATTTCTCAAGCAAAATTCTTCATGTTAAGGAACTGTTCCAGCTCTCCCTTGTTTGTAAATTTTAACCTTGACAATGAGTAGTTTCTGAGCTACACTGCGGTAGAAGAATAGGAAAATAGTAGAGACTAGTAAGGGGGTGTTCGGCCTTGTATTATACACAACCCGGTTTATCGTCAACCATACTCGCGTTTGCCGGCCTTATCTCATCTCTCTCCCTGATCCTTTTTGTCGTTCAGGCGTTTGCATTCTTCATGCTGGGCAGAAAGGCGCGCATCAGTTACGCATGGATGTCCTTCATTCCGCTCCTTCAGGTATTCGTCATACTGGCCATTATTCGACGCAGCGCATGGAACGTCCTGTGGCTGTTGGTTCCGTTGGCGGACGTCGTTTTTGCGATCATATGGTACGTGCGGCTGTTCCGGGCATTTGGGCAAAATCCATGGTGGCTGCTGCTGGTGCTCGTTCCCGGTGTCAACGGCCTGTTTCTGGTCGTGTTCACAAGCTACATGGCGTTTTCCCCTGATATTTACTACGATCCGTCAGCCTTATAGAGCCTCTTCAAAAAGGGTTAGTGTCTCCTGTCAGTGATCATCGGCCAATGATCGCCCTCCCACACCAATCAAAATGATGACACCGAGCCGGAAGCCAGCTCCCTTCAAACGGATCAGGGCTGTCGCGGAAAATCTACATCACCCTGCTGTTACCGCGAGCAATTCTAACACTTTCGCTCAGCACAGAGTGTCCTTTGTGTTGTATAGTGATGATGGTATGAAAAACCGTGAAACATTACTGCAACATAGATGCTGTCGTCGCGGACAAACCAGGCCTCTGCTCAAGCCAATTTCAAGCATAGTGTTACATGTTACGTATAGGACTGTGAGCATCGGCGCACTGGCTTTTTGAACACAATATGAGTGGTCTGAGTGACCTCCTGGGAGGTGCCCAAGTGAAAATCGCGTTATTGACGGAGACTTTCTTACCTTCCACAGACGGTGTTGTGACACGCCTGTGCGCCACGATTGATCATCTGATCGACCAGGGGCATCAGATTGCGATCGTGGCGCCCCATGGCGGTCCTGCTTTCTATAAGGGGATGCCCGTTTTGCCCGTCAAGGGTCTACACTACTTTTTCTATCCACAACAACAGTTCTGTCCGCCATCGCTCAAAATCAGGACGTTCCTCGATGCCTTTGGCCCGGACGTGATTCATGTCGTCAATCCAGTCGTTCTTGGACTGGGCGGAATCTACTATGCCCATAAGGAGAATCTCCCGCTGGTCGCTTCATTTCACACCAATCTTGCGGCCTATGCGCATCGTTACAAGGTTCCCTTCCTGGATCCGGTCGCGTGGAACTATTTGCGTCTGCTTCACAACCGCGCCATTGTCAACCTCGCTACATCAGCCGCTATGGTAGCCGAGTTGCGATTGCGCCGGTTTCAAAACGTTCGTCTGTGGGCGGGCGGGGTGGACACGGAACACTTTCATCCGCGCCACCGTTCGGAGACGATGCGTTCACGACTGACAAAGGGCGACCTCAATCAGACTCTTCTGCTTTATGTCGGCCGACTGGCGCCAGAAAAGGAACTGCACCGCATTCGTACACTGCTCGATGCATTCCCCTCACTAACGATCAGTTTTGTCGGCGACGGGCCCGATCGGCCTCACCTGGAGCGCCTCTTTGCGCATACCAGGGCGCAGTTTGCCGGATTTCTCCACGGTGAAGAGCTGTCTACCGCCTACGCGTCCGCTGACGGCTTCATTTTCCCATCCACAACAGAGACCTTGGGTCTCGTGTTACTCGAAGCCATGGCATCCGGACTCCCGATTATCGCGGCGGACAGCAAACCATCGCGTGAACTCGTGGCGCAAACAGGCGGCGGATTGCTCTTTGACCCTGCTGACGACCAATCCCTGCACCAGACCGTGCGCGTACTTATGGAGCGACCGGAACTGCGCGCACAAATGGCGCAACAGGCCAGATTGGCGGCGGAAAACAGGAACTGGTCCGATCCCACGGAGAAGCTGATCAACTACTACGAGGTTGCCATTCGCGCACACAGACTGCGTCAGAAGGCGAATGACAAGATTTTTCTGGGAAAACGGAATCCTGTTCGCATATCCGATCGTGTCCGATTCTGACATCAGGGCGACAATGGAGTTTTCCTTTCCTGAATGCAACGTGAGATAATGAAACGCATTGACGGCAGCACGAGTATAGATCAGAAAATTGAGGTGGCATGATGCGCATACTGATTACGGGCGGTGACGGATTTTGCGGGTGGCCCACCGCGTTGTATCTGTCTCGCAGGGGGCACGACATCGCTGTACTGGACAATGGAATGAGACGCGACTGGGATCGCGAACTGGGCAGCGAATCCCTCGTGCCCATCGCGTCTTTGCAAGAACGAACTGATGAGTGGAAGACATTTGCTGGCGGCTCGTTCACCGCGTTCGATGTGGATATGTGCGACTATGACGCGCTCGCTCAAGCTGTGAGAGAGTTCGTTCCCGACGCGATCGTCCATTTTGCGGAACAGCGGTCCGCGCCCTATTCGATGATCGACCGCGATCATGCGGTATTTACACAAACCAACAATGTTGTGGGAACTCTTAACCTCCTTTATATCATGAAGGAGATTGTTCCCGACTGCCATCTGATCAAACTCGGAACGATGGGCGAATACGGAACCCCCAACATCGATATTGAAGAAGGATATATCACAATTTCATATAAGGGCAGAGTCGATACCCTCCCCTATCCCAAGCAGCCGCCGTCCATGTATCATCTGTCGAAAGTGCATGACAGCCATAACATCATGTTTGCCTGCAGAACATGGCGTCTGCGGGCGACAGACCTCAATCAGGGCGTCGTGTACGGTGTGCAGACCGAGGAAACGCGTCTTCATCCACGGTTGGCCAACCGCATGGATTACGACCAGGTCTTCGGCACCGCTCTCAATCGATTTTGCGTGCAGGCTGCGGTAGAGCATCCGTTGACCGTCTATGGCGCAGGCGGCCAGACCAGGGGATTCATCAATATCCAAGATACCGTGCGCTGCATCGAAATTGCCGCCCTACACCCGGCGGAGCCGGGCGAATTTCGGGTATTCAACCAGTTTACGGAGGAGTTCTCGGTTCACGACCTGGCCGCAAGAGTCCAAGCTGTCGCCGCCACGATGGACATTCGGGCGGAACTGCGGCACGTACCCAATCCGCGCGTCGAATCGGAAAAGCACTATTATCACGCAGCACACACCAGGTTGCTGGAATTGGGGTTAACACCCCATTGGCTCAGCGATGCCACCATTCGCGAAATCATCGAAATGGCGCAGCAACATCAGAACCGCATCCGACTGCAAACCATTATGCCCACTGTCACGTGGGCATAAAGCGATATTCATCAGTATAATCAGTTGCAGTCAGGAGGGGTTCGCGTGACCCGCATTTCACTTCGTCAACCTATCTGGCGGAAAATACAGCAAACCAGATACCACAAATTCCTGCTGGTGGGAGTCGTGAACGCAGCTGTGGATCTGGTTGTGTTAAACGTCTGCATGTTGTTGCTGCCAACGACATCGTCCATGATGCTTCTCGTCTACAACACGTTCGCCGTGATTTGTGCCATTGCCACCAGCTACGCGCTCAATCGCCGCTGGACATTTCGCGACACGGCCACCAACAGTCGTCGGGAACGCTCCCTGTTCTGGCTGCAGGGCGCTTTCAATGTCGTGGTGAACGACGGAGTCCTGTACCTGATCTCACGCTATCTATTGCACGCGCTCGACTGGCCGTTATTCATCAGCGGCAATCTGTCAAAAGCGATCGCCATGTTTGTGTCGTCCTCCATCAGCTTTACCGTGCTGCGGCTATTCGTCTTTCAGGAGTGAGACGGCGCCGCAGGTCCGAGCCGCATGCAGCACGCATGGTCAGGACGGCGTTTCCACAGTTGCGGAACCACTCCGACTCATCGGCCGTCCGAGAACCAATCAAGCGACGATTCCGCCGTTACGGCGCCAGTTCAGTCGGCGTGCCCCGCCGCCATACCTCCGGGAGCGTCGGCCGTCACACTGGCGACCCCAGCGGCATGACGGCCAAACTCCATCCTTACGCTGCGCAAGAATATCGTCGCAAACGCCAGCAGTCCTACCACCAGCAACACCGAAGTGGCGGTGACGGTCATGACGCGGACACCGACAATCTGAGCGGCCACGCCAGCCAGGACCGTCAGGATGGCTGTTGCGGATTGCGTCGCGGGCGTCGTCAGATTGCCCACCCGACCCATCCACGCTGCGGGCATGGCCCCTTGATAATAGGTTGCAAATCCCGTACCGGCCGAACGAGCGGCAACACAGCCAATAACCCCGCCAGGGCAACGTCCATGACCATCATGACATTGCGCTTGCTGGCTCGATCCGTTACGCTGCCAATCCAGCTCCCCACCAGCACTGACGCGATGGTGGGAATAATCCACAAGAGCGAAACGGCCGCCGGTGACTGCGTCCGCTCCAGCACATACACGTTGAGCGCGATGGATAAAATGAAACCGCCAAAACTTGACACACCGCGACCGGCGAGATAAACGACCACGTACAGACTGTTTTGATTCTTCTCGCTCATGGACCCCATCCTCGTCACCAGACAACGACGTTGTCGACCAGTCCGTACCCTTGGGCCTCGGCCGCCGTCATAAAGTGGTCGCGGTCCGTGTCCTCCTCGACGCGCGCAACATCCTGACCCGTGTGCAGCGCCAGCGTCCGGTTGATCTTCTCCCTTGTCCTCAGCATCCATTCCGCTTGAATGTGAATGTCAGACGCCTGTCCTTGCGCGCCGCCGTGCGGCTGATGGATCATGACCTCACTGTTGGGAAGCGCCAGCCGCTTTCCTTTTGCCCCTCCCGCGAGCAGCACCGCGGCAAAGCTGGCGGCCAGCCCCACGCACAACGTCGATACGTCGGACTTGATGTATTGCATCGTGTCATAAATGGCAAAGCCCGCCGTCACGGAGCCGCCCGGACTGTTGATGTACATTTGAATGTCTTTGTCGGGATCGTCCGCAGCCAGAAACAGCAACTGCGCCACGACGGCGTTTGCCAGATTGTCGTCAATGGCCGCCCCCACCATGACGATCCGATCTTTCAACAATCGCGAAAATATGTCGTAACTGCGCTCTCCGCGATTGGTCTGCTCAATGACATAGGGAATCAGGTTCATGTGTGTTCGTCTCCCGTCTCATGCTGCAAGCACAGCCTGCGGTGTTGATTCGCCAGCGGACGGTCCGTCGCGCCGTTCGCCTGTCCACGCCAGCACCCTGGCGGTCGCCTGCACCGGGTCGACCGAGTCGGTCATCGCCAGTTGTACAATGGCGGGAACGTGGCCCAGTCGCAGCGCCCACACATACGCCCGCAGCAGTTCCCTTTGCGTCCCGTCGCCGGGGATGGCAATATCTTCCGCGCGAATCTTGCGCCGAAGCGTGTCGAGCGTTGTGCGGGCGCGATGAAGCGCTGCCTTGACTGCCCCCTCCGAGGTGCGCAGCAGGTCAGCCGCCTCAGATGTGCTCAGATCAAGCACATCACGCAGCAGGAACACAGTGCGCTGGAGAGGCGACAGCGACTCGATCAGAACCTGAACCGCAGGCTCCATATCTTCCTGCAAGGCCGCAGGAACCTGGTCGGCTGTCATGTCCATGTGATCGCAAAGGGCATGCGCAGAGATCCTCTCGCGGCGTTTCCGGTCCAACCATACATTCCTGGAAATCCGCAACAGATACGCCTCCGGGTTGGGATGTATCCGGATCTCCCGCACTCGCGACAGAGACTTTACACACGTCTCCTGCGCGATATCCTCGGCTTCCCACCGTGACCCCGTCATGGCCAGCGCATGGCGGACAAGCATCGGCCGATAGCGCTCCAACTCCGATTCCAGCTTCGGCTCCGATTCCAAGGCCCCATCCGGTTCCACTTCCTGCGCGGCGCCGCCGAGCCGAAACAGCGGTTCAGGCAATCCGCACGACTGTTGTTCAAAGGCCGTCATCACCGAGCCTCCTTATCGACTGTCTTCACCCTGTGAACGAACGAAGGGGCGAAAAAGATACGGGAACGCGCGAAGTGACCTCGATCTGTGCGGGAATTTCTTCAGCCTGCGCGCATCGGCTGCCATTCGAACCGGAAATTCAGCCTGCGCGCATCGGCGTTGATGCGACGGGGGTCGTTCAGTCAGCATTCCTCGACCCGCAGCAATCGCTCGGCAAGCACCGGAAAGTCGCCCTCGGCGTTCACAAGTCTGATTTGCCCGGTCACATGTTCTTCGAAGGATTCCAGCATCAACAGGCGCCGAATGAGAGCGGTTGGCCGCGTCAAGTGTGCCACTCCTTTTTTACGAACGTATGTTCCTCCTCCTCTCATTATACGTCGACGTCGCGAAAAAGCAAACATCAGTTCGCATACAAACGCCTCGAATCTCATCGGCCCGGAATACGCAGCACTCGGACTCATCCGCAGTATTTTCAGGAACATCCAATACCGCGAAAACTTGCGGTCGCGAACCTTGTGATTTTCGATCATCCACAACCGCGCCCGTTCGTGCTCTTTGTCACTTCTTGCACTTTTTGTTTCCGCTGACGCATAAAGCCCGAAAGCTGGCTGGGTTGCCTGTCCGAGACCTGACGGATATAATGGCCACATCCTAGGAAAGAAAAAGACGTCTCCATTGTGCGTGGTACTGCGAGAACAGTACCACCAGAGACGTCCCCCAAAAACGATATGATCATTGTAGCAGTTTTTTCGTTGGTTGAGCAATCCCCCGGTATTTTTTGTTCGGAGTGAGGAAGTCATCCCCTGTCCCTGTTGTCAGGGGTATTTGGGTGTGATTGGGAGTCGGCATAGGGGATGCGTCAAGAGTTCCGGGGAGTCCATCAAGCTCATCATTCGTCGGATGCGTTGCAAAGAGTGCCAACGAATCCACCATGAACTCCCCGATCTGCTCGTTCCCTATAAACGTCATGAAGCGGACAGTATCGAACAAGCAGTCACGGAGCCTGCCTCAACCCATGTGGCGGCGGACGAGTCTACACTGCGCCGTTGGCGGGTTTGGTTCGAGGAATGGTCTC
>JAJZCB010000122.1 GCA_021846285.1 Bacillota bacterium | reverse complement strand
CCCGAATCATCCGCAAGCACAGGCGTCTGCCATTTCGCAACCGCGAAGCGAGCCTTAATCAGCGCGTTTTCAAGAAAACTCGTTCCCGTCTCCTCGGGAGTCTCAGCGTTTGCCGGCAGCGGCTCAATGATTGCCGCCATCCCTTTGAGCGAGTGCGCAAATTCAGATAATTTCCCGGCGCTGTGCGTCGCGATCACCAGACGTTCCAGCATACGCATGGCTCTCTCTCCCCGTGACTGAACCCCTGTGATTGAATCTCTGGAACGGAACGCCTCCCTGCCACATGAGAACCATTGCGGTTCACTTTGCTTGACCGATCTCCGCACCCAAGTCCGCCAGGACCTGGCGCTGCATCTCGATTAACTGTAAGATCCCCATTTCGGCCAAGTCCAGAAGCGACGAGAGTTCAGCGCGCGAAAATGTAGTCGTTTCGCCAGTACCCTGGACCTCCACCAGCTGTCCGCTTCCTGTCATCACGACGTTCATGTCAACACTCGCCGCCGAATCCTCGCTATAGCGCAGATCCAGCAGCATCTCCTGACCCGCGATTCCCACGCTTGTCGCAGCCAGATAGTCACGCACCGGCAGTTTCGTTAACACCCCTCGCTGTCGCAGGGCGCTCAGGGCCTCCACAATGGCGACAAACGCTCCCGTAATGGCAGCCGTTCGCGTACCGCCGTCAGCCTGTATCACATCACAATCGATCCACAAGGTTTTTTCACCAAGCGCCTTCATGTCGATCACAGCTCGCAGTGCGCGACCGATCAGTCGCTGAATCTCCATCGTGCGTCCGCCGACTCTCCCGCGCGTCGACTCCCGCTGCGACCGCTGTTCCGTGGCGCGAGGCAACATTGCGTATTCGGCCGTGATCCAACCCTGCGCCGTACCGCGCAGAAACGGCGGCACCTTGTCCTCAACGGTGGCTGTGCAGATCACACGCGTATCACCGACGCTGATGAGGGCAGAACCCTCCGCGTGTTTGATGTATCCCCGTTCAATCAACACCGGCCGCAGATCGTCAGGCCGTCGTCCGTCCATCCGCACTCGCCATCCACCCCCACTTTCCATTTACATGGCCCTCACACTGATGACATGGCCCTCACGCTTATTCTTTACCGATCGCAAGGTCTAAACGCCCGCCGCATCGGAACGCTCGTCGCCCTCCCAAACATCGTAGTAACCGACCTGCACGGGTTTCCCCAGCCATTTTCCGCCTATGTCGGCAAATTTGCCTACATCCCCGCTGGTCAGGAAGACATGGTTGGGTTTCGCCGTATGAGTGCGTGTCATCTGTTTGTCCGCCAGAACAAAGCTGACGTCCCGGGCCGTTTCCTCCGCTGAGTTAATCAGCGTGACACCCGGCCCCACTGCCTGTTGGATGACGTCCGCAAGCAGCGGATAATGCGTGCAGCCTAGAATTAGCGTATCAATGTTCGCACCTGAAAATTGCCGCAGCGAATCTGTGACGACAGGGAGAGCTTCGGCCGATGCCATGATCCCCTGTTCGACCAAAGACACAAACAGTGGACATGCCACCGGAAAAGTTTCAATCCCGCGATGTGTGAGATGCAGCGCCCGGGGGTAGCTGTTGGAGGCGATCGTGGCTCGTGTTCCAATAATCCCCACGCGCTGATTCGTAGTCGCGGCAATGGCCGCGCGCGCCCCTGGGGCAATCACCCCGAGCACGGGAATGTCATACCGTTCCCGCGCCCATTCCAGACACACAGCGGTAGCGGTATTGCACGCGATCACAAGCATTTTCACACCCTGCTCTACAAGAAAATCCAGGGCTCGAAACGTAAACGACGCAATTTCCGCGGCCGGTCGATCACCATAAGGACAGCGCGCCGAGTCGCCGTAAAAAAGGACTTCTTCACGCGGCAACTGCCGCCAGATCTCGGAAACCACAGTGAGTCCGCCGACGCCTGAATCCATGACGCCAATCGGCTGATTGCGCACAGGATTGCCCCCTCTCTAGCATACCCACACAATACGCCCAAACACAAAAAAAGCTTCAGCCGTACCTCGGGCATACCAGGCAACAGACATAAAGAAGCTCGCGTTCCCTATCCTGCTCATACCCCCGCCGCTCGCGTGTACGCGTCTTCGGGCGTCATTCGTCGCCCAGATGTTGCTCCAGCATCGTCAGCGCCTGCATCAGCATATCCTGTTCTGATGAGTTGCTGTGCGAAAGAACGCGACCAAGATACTGCCTGCGCGTCTGCAAAACGCGGTCGATCAATGCGTCGCCTTCCGCCGAGACACTGAGCCGGACCACCCGTTTGTCCTCGTGATCCCGGGACCGTTCCACAAAATTGCGCCGCTCCAGACGATCAACCAAATCCGTCGTAGTGCTGTAGGCCAAGCCCAGCTTGGCGCTCAAATCGCCAATTGTCAGATTGCGTCCATCACTGGCGAGAACCAGTGCATCGAACTGGGCTGGCGTGATGTCAAAATCACCCAGGATTGCTCGTCCCTGTTTCCGCACAGTTGACGCGACCTTACGCAGCAGTGACTCAATCCGGTACACTGCATCGCTTGCATTATAATCTGTCAAGGCTTTAACCTCCGATCATCTCCGAGTAAAAGTTTACAGACAAGTTCCCGCCCTAATCTTTCATAGAAGCAGTCTGGATTATGGGCCCGTACGAATTCGTTCAGAATGGTTGAGAGTCAATGGACAGCCCACAGGGTGAGTATACCGCATCCGCGGGCATAGTGAACCGATGCCTGAAGCAAATGCGCAAAAACCGCGAATACAGAACCAAAGCACCACCGTTTTCGAGATAGCGTGAATAATGGAACGCAGTTTGGGATCATTGCGCCGAGCGGCAAACTATGCTAAACTGAGTCAAATTCATGTTCGGAAGGTGGCAGGAATCATGCGCCAATGCGTTGTTCTCATGGTGTCGGTGAGCTGAAAAGGGGAGCTTTATGCCCTTTTTACCAACTCCCAGCACCGATGGAGAACTGCGACGGCGACGATTCCTTTTTCTATGCCCCCATGGGAATTCCTTTGGAAAAACGGCAGCGTTTCCCGTTCTGCTCTCCATCGGAACAAGAAAGGTTCTGGTGGCGATGAGTATTGTAGAGATTTCCCAGTTAAGTCACGGCTTTGGAGATCGAACGTTATGGCAGGACATTGATGTTAATCTTCTCCCCCGGGAGCACGTAGCGCTTATTGGGAGAAATGGCGTAGGGAAATCGACGCTGCTGCAGATCCTGGCGGACCACATACCTCACGACAGCGGTCACATCGCGTGGACTCCAGGCGTGAAAGTCGGGTACCTGACGCAACATGCGGATCTGTCTCGCTTCTCTACGGTGCGTTCGGCGCTGCAGGAAGCGTTTGCCGACATATTTGCCAGAGAACGCTCATTGCAAAAGACTGCAGAAGATCTGGCGCACGCCAAAGGCGACGAACTGGAGCGGCTGCTGGCTCGCTATGCGCGGGTTCAGGAGGAACTGGAGCATGCGGGGATCTATGAACTGGGAGCGCGCATTGACACTGTCGCCTCCGGGCTCGGCCTGCTCGAACTGGGTCTGGATCGACCGGTGGCGGATCTCAGCGGCGGCCAGCGGACCAAGGTGCTGCTTGGCAAACTGCTGCTGGAACAGCCAGATGTGCTCTTACTCGATGAACCAACCAATTTCCTTGACGTTGAACATATTGCGTGGCTGACTGACTTCCTGCAAAGCTACCCATTGGCGTTTATCGTCGTCTCACACGACGCGGATTTCGTGGCCAAGGTAGCCACCGTCATCTGGCAGCTTGAAAATGCCGCCCTCACCAGATTCAATGGTTCCTACAAGGCATTCCTCGCTTATGCGGAACAACGGACGCTACAGCATGCAAGCGCCTATTCCAGACAGCAGGACGAGATCAGGCGCCTGGAAGACTTTGTGCAAAAAAATATTGCCAGGGCGTCAACCACCAAGCGCGCTCAGAGTCGCCGCAAACAACTGGAGAAAATTGAACGCATCCCGCCTCCGGGCACAACGGCGCCGCCGCATTTCACGTTTCCCCTCGCCGGCGCGCCAGAGCGCTTTGTGATCCGGGCGACGAACCTGGAAGTCGGCTACTCACATTCTCTTCTGCCTCCTCTTGAACTGGAAGTGGAGCGCGGCAGCAAATTGGCTCTGATCGGTTGTAACGGGATCGGTAAATCGACCCTGTTGCGCACGCTGATCGGCGAGTTGAAACCGCTGCGCGGGCGCGTGGAATTGGGTGACAACGCACAGGTTGGCTACTTTGCGCAGGAGGCATATCGGAGCGATCAGGGAAATGCGCTGGAGGTGATCTGGAGCGCGTTTCCTCATATGACCCAGCAGGAGGTGCGGGCTGCCCTTGCCCGTTCAGGTCTGAAGCGCGAGCACATCCTGCAGTCCGTTCATCGACTCAGCGGCGGCGAGCAGGCGAAAGTAAGACTCTGCCTGCTTACGCTCCAGAAACACAACGTACTGGTGCTTGATGAGCCGACAAACCATCTTGACCATGCGGCCAGAAGCGCTTTGCAGCAGGCCCTCAAAGACTTTAGAGGCACCCTGCTGGTGGTGTCGCACGAGCCGGAGTTCTACAGGCCGTTCGTCACCTCGGTGGTCGATGTGGAAGAACTGCTTGGCAAAGGCGAGGCCCGCAGGATCGTAACGCGCCAAAAGCGGTAGCCCGCCTGCGGACGTCGGATCATCGGGAAATTCCTTTCCATGCAAGATCGGAACCGAAGGGTTGCAACAGATCAGTCAACAACGCCCGGTGAGCGTCCGCCAGATCCAGGATGGCAAACCGTCCTTCGCGGATGGCCGTCTGCACCCGGCGGGCCTCCCGGTGTGTTTGGCCAGCTACGCGAGCTGGCCCGCACTGTGGAGTTCCCGCAGTGTCTTCTTTGAAAACTTGCCGACGCTGGTCTTCGGAATTTCCCCCACAAACACAATTTCGTCCGGAATCCACCACTTGGCCACCTTGTCGGCCAGATACGCCTTCATATCCGCCTCCGTGACCTTGCCGCGCGCCTCTGGACGCAGGACAACGCAGGCAAGCGGCCTTTCCTGCCATTTTATATCGGAAATGCCGATGACTGCGGCTTCCAGCACATCCGGATGGCCCATGATCGCATTTTCAAGGTCCACGGAGGAAATCCACTCACCACCGCTCTTGATCAGATCCCTTGTCCGATCCACGATCTGCAGATAGCCGTTTTCATCCATGGTGGCGATGTCGCCCGTGCGAAACCATCCGTCCAGAAACGCTTCCTCCGTTTTTGCAGCGCTCCTGTCGTAGGAGTCGATGATCCATGGACCTTTGAGCAAAAGCTCGCCCATCGCGCGACCGTCATGCGGCACTTCACGGCCCTCAGCGTCGATCAGCCTCATCTCAAGGCCCGGCGCGAGCAGCCCGCTCTTGGCGCGTTGGCGGTATCGTTCAGGCCCCTTCAGATTGGCCATGCTCGCTTTCGGAACAGAGATGAACGTCACGGGGGTGGTCTCCGTTTGGCCGTATCCCTGATACAGTGTCACGCCAAACTCCTCTTCGTACGCCTGAGTGAGTGAAGCCGGCAACGCTGATCCCCCTGACAGCAGGAATCGTACATGGCTAAAATCATATTGGCCGGGATTCGCCCTGAGATGCTGAAGGATGCCCATCCAGATCGTCACAACGCCAACACTGTACGTAACTTTTTCTCTGTCAAAGAGTTCGCAGAAATCGGCCACCGTCGGACGTGCGCCGGGATACACTTGTTTGGCGCCCGCCCAGGTGTCGGTGAAAGGTCTGCCCCAGGCGTTCACATGGAACATCGGCACAATCGGCATGGTGATATCCCTGTCGTCCACTGAGAGTTGACCGGTCATCATCATCAGACAGTGCAGGTACAGTCCGCGGTGCGAATAAATGACCCCCTTGGGGTCGCCGGTGGTCGCGGATGTATAACCCACGATCGCCGCAGTGTTCTCGTCAAACTCGGGGAATTCATAATCGGATTCGGCCGCCGCCAGCAACTCCTCGTACAGATGGGCGTTTGGCAGCGTTGTGGTTGGCAGCGTTTTCTTGTCGGTCATTATGATATACGTCTCGACATTGGGAAGCTGCGCGGCAATCTGTTCGATAATTGGCAGTAAGTCTTCATCGACAAAGAGCGCCCTGTCGTTCGCGTGATTGATCGAATACACCAACTGCTCCTTAAAGAGTCGGATGTTCACCGTGTGCAGCACACGCTGCGAACAGGGCGCCGCGAAGTACAGTTCCAGGTGGCGATGGTGATTCCACGCAAACGATCCGACCCGATCGCCCGGTTGGATGCCCAAACCTGCAAGAGCGTTTGCCAGTCGGCGTACCCGCCCATACATGTCTCTGTAAGTATATCGGAACATGCCCGAGTAATCCCGCGATACGATTTCCTGCTCAGGAAAGACTGTGTACGCGCGGTACAATATCGAACGCAACAGCAGAGGGTAATCCATCATAGCCGTATCCACTCCCCTAACTGATCTTGCCACGTCCTTACCCTATCGCAATCCACAAGAGGCGTCAATGTGAGAACGTGATTTATAAATCGTTGTTGCATATTTCGCGCAATGAGCATATAGTTAAAGCAGGTTGGCGCAAGGGAAACTTTTTTTCCTGACCGACATTTATATAGCCCGCGGCAACACTGTTGTATGAAAGAAAGTTTGGGGCAATGACGTTGTCTGGTGGGGGGATCTTGGATGTCGATGAACGCTCCCAATCGGGAAGAGGCCGCGCGAGCGCTGGATCGACTACAAGTAACTCAGGCTCGGCGCAAGGGCGGCCGGATGCGCCTGCTCTGGTTGCTGATCGGGCCCGGCATTCTCGTCATGCTCGGCGAAAACGACGCGCCTTCCATGCTGTCCTATTCGGCAAGCGGTTCGCAGTTTGGGATTGGATTCTTCATTCCGTTTGTCATTGTCACCTTTATGATGGCGTTTGTGGCCCAGGAGATGACCGTTCGCCTTGGGGCCGTGTCCAAAGCCGGTCATGCCGAACTCATCTATCGTCGGTTTGGTCGCTTTTGGGGCAATTTCGCCATGATCGACCTGCTGTTGACCAATGTGCTGACGCTGATCACGGAGTTCGTCGGCATTGTCGCGGGAGCCGGCTATTTTGGAATCCCCAATTACGCGGCGGTCGGCGGCGCGCTTATCGTGATGGCGATGGCCTTTATGTCTCGCCGCTACTGGTCCTTTGAACGAATCGCCATGCTTTTGGCCCTATGCAACCTCGTATTTGTGCCGGTGGCCCTGATGACGCATCCAAACTGGGGCGCCATAGGAAAATCCCTGCTTGCCTGGGGGCCTTTGCCTGGCGGATTCGGCTCACACACGGCCATTATCCTGCTGTCTGACATTGGCGCCACGATCACACCGTGGATGCTGTTCTTTCAGCAAGGCGCGGTGAGCGACAAGGGCCTGTCAGTGCGCGATATTCCGCAGGGGCGGATCGATACTGGAATCGGCGCCTTGCTCGCAGCCCTGGCCGCAGTGGCATGCATCATCGCAACCGCTCCACTGTTTGTGCATCATATGAACGCCAGTCAATTTGGAGCGGCGCAGTTTGCCCAGGCGCTGGCGCCTTACGTCGGCAGATTTGGCGGCGCGCTGTTTGCCTTTGGAATCCTCGAAGCAGGGCTTGTGGCCGCCATCGCCATCGCCACTTCTTCCGCCTACGCGTTTGGAGAAGTGACGCAAAGAGCACACAGCCTCAACCGATCCTTTAAAGAAGCAAAAGGCTTCTACCTCGTGCTCATCGTTATCGCCGCAATCAGTGGAAGTGTCGTATTGATCCCAGGCTTTCCGCTCGAATTTGTGGTGCTGATTGTCAATGTGATCGCTGTTTTGACCATGCCGCCCGCCATTGGATTTCTGTTGCTTCTCGTCAATGACAGAGAAATCATGGGCGACCACCGCAGCGGATGGTTTTTTAACAGCCTTGGTTTATTGGTCGGCGCGTTCGTCTCAGTGGCTGGACTGCTATATGCGCTGACTGTGATTTTCCCCAGCCTGCACTTTTAGACGCTGACTTTATGCAGACGTGCAACATCTCATGATTATAAATTTTAAGGAGGCGCACACGATGGCGACCAATCAGATGGAACTTATGGACTCGACTGGACTCGGCAACCTCCGGTTGACTGACGTGTACGAACATCCAGTCCTGATCGATCAAACACTGAAAGAGCACCAGGATACGCAGGAAAGGATACGGAGCCTCGGACAACGCGCGCTGACCCCCTGGTTGACAACAGTGATATGGGGTTTGCGTGTGTACGTCCTGTTCATGGTCGTCGTGGTCATCGTCAATATCGCGCAAAGAGCGTGAGTAATCCCGCGACCCACGACGGCGCGCCGGGCGCCTCCTCCGCACACGACCCCGTTGCCGCTGCTCTGTATGCTATCGGTCAAAGCGCTTTTGCTCAACGGTCCAGCGTTCCAGCCGCTCCCGACGGACGCGGGAACCCACCCCCGCCAGAGGCTCCACGGCCAGCCAGCCGGGTCGCGCAAAACGCACGGGCGGATCAATCACGTCTTCCGCAAAATAGCGCGCACTGGGAGCCGTGTCACCTGGAAGCGTGAAGCCTGACAGCGCCGTAAGAGCGATGTTATGCAATCGGCCGATGCCCGTCTCAAGCATGCCCCCACACCACAATTCAAGCCCCTCCGCTACGCAAGCTCCGTGTACCCGGAGCGCTTCGCCAAACCCGCCCACGCGTCCGACTTTCAGGTTCACGATTCGGCAGGATCCCAGTTTGGCCGCCTTGTGCACATCCTCGGCGCAACGAATACTTTCGTCAAGACAGATCGGAGTCGCAAGCGCCTGCTGCAAACAGGCATGGTCGACAAGATCATCATGGGCGAGCGGTTGCTCGATCATCATGAGATTGAGCGCATCAAGCCGCTGCAAATGAGCCACATCCGCTAGACGATAGGCGCTGTTGGCGTCGGCCATCAGGGCGATATCGGGAAATGCGTCGCGAATCGCAGCGAGCGGCTCAAGATCGTAACCCGGACGGACTTTCACCTTAACGCGCGCAAAGCCCTGCTCAAGATAGCCGCGAATTTTATGAACCAGGGCTTCCGTCGAGGCCTGCACGCCGACACTGACGCCAACGGGTATCTCGGTTCGTTGCGCGCCCAGCAGCGACGCGAGAGACGCCCCTGACTCCTGAGCAAACCCGTCCCAGAGCGCCATCTCAATGGCCGCCTTCGCCATCCGATTGCCTCTGAAACGCTCCAATGTGGAGCGAATCGACAAAAGATCAGCCACGCTGTCAAACGATGCGTCGATGAGAGCGGGAATCATGAACTCACCAAGCATATGCCACGCCGTACTGCTGGTCTCCTCCGTATACAGAGGCGCGCGGCCTGCCACGCATTCTGCATAGCCAACGGCGCCGTCTTCCGTAAGCACCTCCACAATGATCACATCTTTCTCTGACTCAGTTCCGTACGAGGCGACAAACGGTTCGATCATCGGCAAGCGCAGACGACGTAGAACGACACTCTGACAATTCATGCTCTCCCTGGTTCAAAAAACCTACTATAATCTCTCATAGGTCTTTTCGACTCTTTCGAGTCCGCGGTCTTGCAGGATTCATCCGCTTGGAGGCTGCTCTCGCACCACCGAAGATGAGCCGGACCAGAGAACA
>JAJZCB010000121.1 GCA_021846285.1 Bacillota bacterium | reverse complement strand
ACAACATGCAGAGCAAAGTACGTTTCCTCCGGTGATTTTCGGAAGCCGCGAACTGTATCTTTCGCAGTTCAAAGAGGGTGTCAATCAGGCAGCGTGGCGACAAGAGTGGGATGACGCCAGAAACGGCCGCCTGGTCGCAAGAGGAGATCGTACAAAGAAAGGAAACCCGCTCCTTCGGATTCACGAACAAGACGGCGTGTGGTGGTTGGAGATTTCGTTGGATCACGGTGAAGCGCACGGCAAAAGCGTTCGATACGACAAACTAAAGATTCCCCTGTATGTGCCACGGAAAATTTCAAAGACGACGGGAGCCATTAACGGGCGGGATTACGTGGCGCTATTACGCCAGGCGATCGAACGCGGCGATCCGTACCAGGTAGAGATCCTGCGCAGGCGCGGGGTTTATCGCGTTCACGTCACGGTCGAGGAAGCCTCTGCCAAGCTGGTGACGTATCCGGTCAACGGATGGATCGGGATGGATACGAACCCGACGCTCTTAGCCCTGTGCCATGTTCGAACCGATGGAAACCCACAAGCCTTTCAGTGCTATCGAGAAGGGCAACTGTACGATGCGCGAAGTCAGCGCCGCGATTGGTTGACCGGGAATCTGGCACGGCAAGTCGTCCGGTACGCGAAGGAACGCGGCGCCGGACTGGTCATGGAAGATTTGAAATTTGTAAAGGACAAGGAAGTGAGTACGAAGTTTCGCCGGATCACCCATCAGTTTGTGTATCGCAAGGTGTTGGTCGCGGTGGAACGCGAAGCTAAGCGAGAAGGCGTGGAGGTTAGGAAAGTGCATCCCGCGTACACGTCGGTGATTGGACGATTGAAATATCAGCCACAGTACGGCATCAGCGTGCACGAGTCGGCGGCGCTGGTGATTGCAAGGCGCGGGGGGTTAAAGATTCGCCGGGAAAACGTTCCAAAACCAATCAAGGATTGGTTGGTTGCCAAGCAAACGTTCAACGAGACAGCGTACCGAAAAACAGATTGGGGTATTTGGAATCAAGCAAAGAAACTGATTGAAAAAACCTTACAGGGGAAAGGGGGTAGCCTGGTTTCGTGGTTGGATCAACGCAAGGAACTGCTTCAAGGGTAACGAAAGGCTCCTGCCGTGTACACGCGGAGAAAGGCACGGCGGGAAATCTTATCGGGACCGGGTAACACCCGGGAAGATGGAAACACGGATCAGACATAGGAAAAGGCAACTTTTCTATTCTCTGGTCCGGCTCATCTTCGGTGGTGCGAGAGCAGCCTCCAAGCGGATGAATCCTGCAAGACCGCGGACTCGGAAGAGTCGAAAGGACCTATGAGAGATTATAGTAGGTTTTTTGAACCAGGACAGGGATGAAATCGACGCAGGAATTCGACGAGTTGCGCGCGCCTTTTATCTATCGGGACGACGAAGCGCTGGAAAAACCCTTCAAGATGCAACAGTTTTGGCGACTGGTGGCATACATGGGACCCTATCCTCGACTGGTAACAGGGTCGCTCATTGCGACTGTGGGAGGTATTGCGGTGTCGCTGGTCACTCCGTATCTTCTCGGCGTGGCCATTGACAGCGCGATCGCCCAAGGCCATAGGAATATCCTTGTGATGTATGCGTCAGCGTTGGTCACGCTGTATATGGTCAACTTTGCAGCCACGCACTATCGCATTCGGTTTACCAACTGGCTGGGGCAAAGCGTGATCCGTCAGTTGCGCGAAGAGTTGTTCAGTCATGTACAGGATCTGTCGTTTGACTTTTTTGACACGCGTCCAGCAGGATCTGTGCTTGTGCGGATTATGAACGACGTAAACTCTTTGCAAGACCTGTTTACCAATGGTGTCATCAACAGCGTGACGAACATGTTCACACTGGTGGGCATCGTCATCATCATGTTGAGTCTCAATGGGAAACTTGCGCTGGTGACCATGATTGTCGTTCCGTTCATGTTTATTCTGTCGACGCGCCTGCGCGTCATGATAAGGCGCGCCTGGCAAACGGTGCGAATTCGCCTGTCGCGCATCAACGCCCACCTCAATGAGAGTATACAGGGCGTGCGCGTGACAGAAGCATATGTGAGGCAAGAGGCGAACCAGGAGTTTTTCAAGTACATGAACGGCGACTACCTCAACGAGTTTCGCAAAGCTGTCGGACTCAGCGCGATCTTTGGACCGATCGTTGATCTGACGGGCGCTGTAGGAACAGTGCTGCTCCTTTGGTACGGGATTCATCTGCTGTCCGCCGGTGAGGTGACGGTGGGGTTGCTGGTGGCCTTTGCAAACTATCTGGGCAACTTTTGGACACCCATCTCGCAACTGGGTCAGGTCTACAATCAGTTGCTGGTCGCGATGGCTTCCTCGGAGCGCATCTTTCAATATCTGGATACGCGGCCGAGCGTTGTCGACCGGGGTCAGGCGCAGGCGCTTCCCGCGATCCACGGCGAAGTGCGGTTTGAGGACGTCTCCTTTGAATATGAGCGCGGCAAGCTGGCGCTCTGCGGCGTGTCTTTCGTGGCCGAGGCCGGGCAGACTGTCGCCCTGGTCGGCCATACCGGCGCCGGCAAGAGCACTGTGATCAATCTTCTGGCGCGCTTTTATGAACCGACTTCCGGACGCATCCTGATCGACGGTGCGGATATCGGCGCCGCGAAACTGCAGAGCCTGCGCTCCCAGGTGGGCATCGTGCTTCAGGACACCTTCATTTTTTCGGGAACGATCATCGACAACATCCGCTACGGCAAACCGGGCGCGTCTGACGAGGAAGTGATGGAGGCCGCGCGGGCGGTCTACGCGGACGAATTCATCGTGCGGCTGGAAGACGGATATCACACGCAGGTGCGGGAGCGCGGCAGCCGTCTGTCCATGGGACAGCGCCAGTTGCTCTCGTTTGCCAGGGCGATTCTGGCTGATCCGCGCATTCTGATTCTCGACGAAGCCACTGCGAGCATCGATACGCACACGGAGCAGCTCATTCAAAAGGGCCTGAAGGCGCTGCTTGTGAACAGGACGTCGTTTGTCGTGGCGCATCGGTTGTCCACGATTCGCGACGCCGATCAGATCCTGGTGTTTCACGATGGGAAAATCACCGAGCGAGGCAATCACGCGGCATTGATGCAGAAGCATGGGTATTATCGGCAGTTGGTGGAAGCTCAGTATCGCTTCATGGCGTGACCTGTCGGGAGCGCGAGATCGACGGCGCCTGTCTGACGGAGTTGCGGGCAGCCCTGACGCAGGATGAATAATCCGCTGCCCGCACCGGAGTGGTCATCCCGCGCTCGCCTGCTTGCGTTCTGGATCGTAGGGACCCAGCATGGTGGCAAACATCACGATATAGGCGAGTTGCAGGCCTGAGGCCAGAGCAAATGGCCAGAACAGCGATCCCATGCCAAGCAGCCAGCCTCCGATGGCCGGTCCAATGGCGGCGGGAACATTCCACGAGACGGCGTTCAGACTGCTTGCGAGTCCGCGCCGCTGATCCCGGACAAGCCCTACACTGAATGCCTGTCTGGCGCCCATGGAGCCGCGATTGACGATCGACCGGATGACATAGAGCACGGCCGCGATGGAGAATGTCGGTGCAAGAGGCATGGCAATCAGGGTCACAATACCGATCAGTCGCGGCAGCAGGATGGACTTTGTGAGGCCGATCTGTTCCGACAGACGGCCGACGAACAGGGATGAGAGCCCCGTGAACACAAACGTCAACCCGAAGACAGGCCCGATGGCCTCAGGGCCCACTCCAAAACGGACGGAAAACCAGTAAGGCATCAGTGGCGCCACGACGCCAACGCCCAGCGCGTTGACCATATTGACAATGGTGAGCAGTGTGAGCGCTTTGTTCTCATGTTGGCGAATCGTCAGATTCTCAGCGTGTTGGGCGCGCAGGGCAGTTTCATCCTGTTCCGCTGTCGGCTCCGCGCCAAGGGTCGCCACACCCTTTTGCGGCGACTCCTCATGCAATGTGGCAATCTGCACGTAGTTGATGATGGCGATGATCAGGTTCAGGGCAAACAGGGGGTCATAGGAGACGGGTCCGGTGGCCCCGGGCAACAGGTGGGGCAAAAATCCACTCAAAATGGACCCGAGGCCCATACCCCAAAATTGCAGCGCGGCGTTGAAACTGAACACGGTTCCACGTCTCATGGCGGGAATATCCTGGGCAAGCCAGGCCTGTTCGGCGGGTGCAAAAGGACCGGATGCGCCGTTTGCGCCGCGCCCAAAGCCAAACAGCGCGGCCACGAGAACGAGCAGCCAGACGTTCTGGGTGAGCAGCACAGCGCCGGTTCCCAGCGCCAGTCCAGCCTCATAAATGAGGAGAAATAACCTGCGTCCGATCCTGTCGCTGCTGACGCCGACAAACAGACTGAGTGCGGCGCCGGCAAAGCCGCCGCCCATGAGGAGCAACCCGATCTCCGGCGCATTCCAACCGCGAAGGTGAAGGTACAGTACAAAATCAACAGCCAGCGCGCCTTGGGCAATGCTGCGCAGGAATCGGGCAGAGATCAGTCTGCGCGTAGTGGGATGGAGGGAACGCCAACCCCGAAGTGTGTAAGGCGCGGCGGGGGAATCCATATGTATCCACCCCTTTCGGCTATTATTGGAATTCTCGCAGTGCGGCCGCTGTGGGGCGGAGGCGCGAGGTTGCGTGTGATTGCGCATGGCATGCATGACCGCGAGTGGTTGCGCGGGGCGCGCATGGTGTGCTGTTGGGTGTTGCTAGGATGACTACGCTAGCTTGTCGAGCAGGATCCGCAGCGACTGCTTTTCGGTGTCGGTTAGCGCGGATAACACTTCTTCTACGCGGGAGTGGTATTCGTTTGTCGCCAGATCCAATGCTGCAATTCCAGACGCTGTCATTTGGACCAGGACGACACGTTGGTCGTCGGGATGGGACTGTCGGATCACGTATCCGGCCGTCTGCAACTTGTCGACCATCTGTGTAACGCCCGGCGATGAGATGCGCGCGGTGTCCGCCAGTTCCGAGATCGTCCGGTGAGCCGCCCGAAGGGCGAGAAGCAGGCGAAACTGTGGACGCGACAAGGCGCCATACTGGCCGCCGAGCCGTTGCTGAAGGGACATCAGTGCGGCCGCAATGCGTTCCGTTTCCACCGCTTCAGTCACGTTGCGTACACTCCTTTGAAGTGGGATATCCGAAGTGGAGCGTCAGAAGAGAAGTCTGTCATGCCATGAACCTGGCCATTGTAACACAAGACAATTATATAAGTAAACAACTTATGTATATTGAACAATCGTTGTGCCACCACGGTTCCTGTGCTAACCTTTGGAGCGAGAACGATCACTGAAAGGGGCTGTGGCCATGCGCCTGGATCTGTCGTTAATATCCGCACTTATGCCGATGGTTCGTGAACTTCAGGGAGAAACACCGTCCTCGGATGAGCACTGGGCGCTGATCAGCGGTCAGCCTGGTCTGACAGGCGTCCTGGAAAACGGATTCGTCAGGGAAGAAGACGGGCGTTCCCTGACGTTCGCAGAATGGAAGGCTCTCTGGCACGGCGCGGCCACTGGACTTCAAGCGGTTCCAGGATTTCGGCAGCGCTACATGCTGCAAAACATGCAGTCGGCTCTCACGCATACATCAGCTCTTGAACAGATGATTGCCCGCTTGTTGCGCGACGAAGACAGCCTGTCCGAACAGATTGTGGCCAGAGTCAAAATCAATCTCCCCGCTCAGGCTCAATGGCCCGGCGCCATCACGCTCGCCCTGGGAACGTGCAGCGGCGGATTTGTCGATGGAGAAGGCAACATTTTCGTCGATCTTGCCACTATCCATGCGCTCGCGGACGATCCTTCCGCCATCATCCAATTTCTCGCCCATGAGACATGGCACTCTGGCCACTGGTCGCTCGTCGCCACACATCCTCGACAACATGAACCGTGGTTTGGACCGTTCGCCCAATTGCAGTCGGAGGGCATGGTGAATCATCTCATCGGCGGCACCTACGAACTGATGTCGCGCACAGCTCAAACGGAACACGGAGAAGCGCGGAACAGCGCTGCCCGGTTTCTTGATTATGCCGATACCATGGATGCTCACGCGCAACCGCGAATGGTTGACTATTTGGAACATCTCGAAGCGCTGATAGCTGGGAACACGGCCAAGTACGATGCGTTTGTCCGTAATCTACCCGACAATCCCGGATATCTTCACGGCGTGCTCATGGCGAAAACGATCGAAGAAACGCTGGGGAGGCGCGCTCTTCTGGAAACGGCGCCGGACCCTGTCGCTTTCTTGTTGACGGCTATTCAGGCGTTTCAAAGGGCCAACTGTGATGTTTGTTCCCCTGCGCTCTGGGAACGGTTCGCAGCGTTGTCTCTGTGACCCTTACTCCATCGGGCGCGCTCATGATCGATGCAATCTGTTTTGTGGCGATGACGACGACATCTGCGACTCTGCCCCGCAAGGCTTCGTCGAGCGACTCCTCACTCGCGCACCGCACCCGTACACAGGCGCGTGCAGCGGCATAGACCTAATGGGCTCTGTTTGCGCCCGTGTGCGCCGTCATTGAGCGCGGCATGAGCACGGCGAGCAGTGTTGCGATGCCTCCACACAGGGCGATACTCCAAAGAATGCCGTCAATGCCGACTTCCCGGATCAACTGCCCGGATGCGAAAACGAGCAGGGCGCCAATCCCGTTGGCCAGACCGAGAGCGATGCCTGATCCGAGCGAGCGATTTTCCGGGAAGGTGTCTTGCCCAATTAACACGGTAACGGGCGCGCTGGAAAACAGTGTAATGCCCAGCAAACCTGCGAAAAGCCACAGCATAGGCCCTGTAGTGGTCGTCATGAGGGGCAACAGAATGGCGGACAGCAAGCTGGAGAAGACAAGCATCGGACGTCTGCCGTAACGGTCGGCGAGATGCCCACCTGCGAGATTGCCAATGATGCCAACGACAAGGACAGTCGTGATGATGGAAGCGCCTGTAACCAGTGTTCCGCCGCTCTCATGCCATAAAACGGGCATATACGTGACAACGCCGTACGTCATCAGAGACCGCAGGCCGGCGAATCCGACCAAAAACAGCATGGGAGTCATGTGGCTTCGCCAATGGATGCGCGGAGCTGCTTCGCGTCTGATGGGCAAGCTGGGCGAGTAGCGAAAGAGAAACGGCACGGTAATGATCGTCGGGATCGCCATCAACCATAGATAGGGCAGTCCAAGCGAGACCACAATCCAACTGGTGAGCATGGGAAAGACACCGCGTCCAAGTTCCCCTCCGACAAGAAACCCCGAGAGACTCAATCCCTGCTGGTTCTGCTTCACGACGGAACGAACGATGGCCAGGGCTTGTGGATGGAACAGAGCGTTGCCGATGCCAATCATGAATAAAAAAAGGACGAGAAGCCACACCGAATGGCTGAATCCCAGTAATGCTCCGCCAATGGAACTCCCCGCAAGTCCAATGATGAACACGCTGCGTCCGCCAACCCGGTCGGACAGACTTCCCGTGAACGGCTGTAAGGCCTGGCCAATCAGGAGCGCAGCCATCAGCGTTCCCGCAGCTGCTACAGGTTCGTGCAATGCGATCAAGATGGCCGGCAAGATGCCGGGAAGATAATTGGCCGATCCATCGTTCAAAAAGTGCGCCCAACTGAGCAGAGCTAACTGGCTGCTGTTGCGGGTTGGCGCGATGGACTGGGGAGCCGACGTCGAAACTGCGTTGCTCATGGATACGGCGCCCTCTTTCAAAGTATAATAACGCTCCACAAAGCGCCAAAATCGCCTTGCGTCAGCATCGCGAATCCAGACGAGCTACCGCGTAAAAGGAGTGTCCCAATAGGTGCGCGGTGTGATGTGCTGGGTGGACTGTAACCTCGGAGGTCTGACAATGGCCACTTAGACATCAGTGTTCGCAGGGGGGCTACGGGTCAGTTAACGTCGCCCAGGTAGATGGTTTTGTCGGTCATTTGGAAAGGCATGTCACGTAAATACGGTCGCATGGCCTGCGGGTATATCCGGTAGTTTTCAATTGCCTTCAGCGGGAGCCACTCGACGCCTTCCCCCTGTACACACTCATTCAGAGTGGGTTACTTTTGGGGAGGCAACTCGTCTTTATCGCCCATTGGCACGGGTTCGCTAAATTCTCCATGGCCGACCGAGTAAGCAATGTATCTTTTCTGACACGCACTGCAGTAAAAAGTCTCATAATCCGAACTGAAACCGATCTGTTCCATGTGGCCATTCGGGCCACAATGTGGACATAACATAAGGTCACGCCCTCCATTCCTGGTACGAGTCTTTGCTTACACTCCCAGTATACAACGAACTCGAGGGCAACAGGTGATTGTTTTTCCTCGGTGATATATTCTTGATTTGCCGATCTGGTTCTTGCACGAATTGCACGATGCAGGGCTATACAAGGTTATTGGAATTCAGCAAAAATTCAGGTGCGGGTACTATTCTGTTTTCATATCCAAATTAAGGAGACGGTGATTCCCGTGAAACCAGCTATCCACACTAAAAATAAGTCAGTATGGTTTGCAAGTTTCCTTATCGTTTTGACGGTCGCCGCCGCGTTTGGCGGTCGCGCTTCTGCGCAGACATCCGTTTCCCGAACACAGGCCGATCAGATCGCTCTGCGAACGGTTCCAGGCAGCACTTTGGCGCACACATCCGCAGACACGATGAAAGGGAAGCCCGTTTGGGATGTCCATGTGTCTCTGAATGGGCAGATCTGGGACGTGAAAGTGAATGTTTCCAACGGAGTGGTCGTCCTCAAACGGCTTTCGAACGAAAAGCAGTCTTCTGCAAACGGTGGTTCGAACTCCCGGAGTTCCTCAGAATCTCATGACAGGCAGAATAGTCGCCATGGGGGTTCGGTGGTGACAACATCTGTTGACGGTGTGGTGTTCGGTCAGAAACTGACCACTGTTCCTCCGGCATACCAAATCTATGTAAACCAGGCGTTGGCCAAAGTTGGCGGAACGCTTAAGTGGGTGAAATTCAGTCGCAAAGATGGCGTCGACATCCAGATGAATATCAAAATTAAAAAGAATTCCGGAGGAACCACAAAGGTGAAGGATGTGTTCCTCATTCATTGACACACTCATTCGTTGACGTTGAGGGACTCAGAGGAATGGGATACAATGGAATCGGGATAAATTCGACTCCCTATGAGGGGATGACATGTCTAAACAAGCTGAAATTCCATCTGCTTTTTCACCATTTTTTTGGGATGTCCATCTTCATGAACTGGACGGGAATCGTCACCGCATCTTCATTATCGAACGGTTGCTGAATGAAGGGGATCACCATACTCTCCGCTGGCTGTTTGAGGCGTATACTGAAGAAGAACTGCGCGAAGCCGTTATGACAGCGCGCGGACTCAATCGGAAGACAGCCCGCTACTGGCAACATTACTTTGGTTTGCGCGAGGAGGAGATGCGGTGTTTTGGAATGTCCTCGACAAACATCGCCAATCTGTACTGAGGCAGTTGAGCATGGAACCGCCTGTTCCCGGCGCTTATCTGGCTGGGGGAACTGCGGCCGCACTGCAGATCGGGCATCGTGAATCTATCGATTTCGATTTTTTCTCCCCTATCGAGATTCAACCCGATGACATTACACGTGTACTGCAGGCCTCAGGTGTTTTGTTGGTAACGGATATCAAAAGGGGAACGTTTCATGGGATTTGGAACGATGTGCAGGTGACCTGGCTGCACTACCCATTTCCCGTTATTCACGATTGTGTGAAGGCTGTGGATATGCCGGGATTTCAGGCCGCATCGCTGGTAGACATTGCACTCATGAAATTGGTTGCCGTCAGTCAGAGGGGCGCGCGCAAGGAGGTTGAAACTAGCTATTTATTGATGCTTATCTATGATAAAATATGGTCATGGATAAGCAACGGTTTTTGCCGATTCGAAAAGTGGCCGACATGCTCGGATTAAGCGTACAGACGATCCGCCGA
>JAJZCB010000022.1 GCA_021846285.1 Bacillota bacterium | reverse complement strand
AAATCATGCAGGTTGAATCGATTTGGCTGTTCGGCTCGCGAATCCGGGGCGATGCAACAGAAGAAAGCGATCTGGATGTTGCCGTGGTTTCTCATGAATTCGATGGGGACTATTTAGAGGCTTATGGAAAAGCCAATGGAGTGTTTTGGCATTTCGATACCCCCTGTGACATCGAGATTCATAGACTTGGCGTTAAACATTTTCAAAATGGCGGCCCTTTGGTGGAGGAAATCCAGCGTTATGGAATTCAAATCCACTAATTAGAAAAACTATGCATGAACGAACCAACCCGCGGCCGTAGCTGTGAGGAGGCTCTGCGGGCGGCAAGCCACGATGGCATACTTGCTGCGCCGAGATCTACAGAACCAAATGGATTACCCTGGTTTGGCTTGTTGGCGGGACCTCGTCACCAAAGGTCTGACGCAGGCGGTCGGCTTCTTCCTCAAACGTCGACACCCACCGCACCTGATAGGGAGAAACTTCAACTCTGCGCATGACGTTCACCTGTTGTTTGCCGGCCCGGTTTGACCGCGTCGATCAGGAGTGACACGAACTCAAGCTGCTCTTTTTGGTTTCGCTGATCATAGCGCAGCGTGCGGTAAATGAACCCTTGTGCAGGATCCCAATCTGTGGAGTGAAGTGAGCCCGCTTCGTCACAATACTCCAGCAATCGGACTGCGAACCCTGCTCGCGCAAATACGTCGGTCAGCGTCCGGTAGTTGTACACGATCTTGTGACTGGCGGCCGGGTGATTGGGGATGTCCGGAGGACCGCCCACTTGCGCCATGCGCTGATAGGCCGCGTTGGGGAAATAGCCATCGGGCACCGCGCAGCGCACGTATCCGCCGGGCTTCAGAAATTCATGGCAGATGCGAGCCGCCCTTGTCCCCTCGTCCTCGGTCAGGTGCTCCCATACATGCTCGGCAAGGATGGCCGTCAGCGATCCTGGAGCAAACTGGCGTAGCCAGTCACCGCGCTGCAAAAGGTTCAAGTCGTCTTCCTGGGTATGAAGCCAGCCTGGGTTGTTGTGCGCGTAATCGCCAGCGCCGATTACGACGCGAATGTCACTGCCGTTTGTCATCCCTGACACCTCTCACAGTATTGTATCACGCGACAATGGCTTGTTCGGTCAATGTGTCGTGATCGTATAGAATCTACTGATCTACTGCTGTTGATCCACGTCCCACACGGCGCTGGCCAATTCCTCTATTGTGTGCGCCAGAGCGAAAGCTGGGCTTGCGGCAAACAGATCCTTCACGACACAACTCTCATACAACCAGGTATAATCCATCGCGCGCTGTACAAAATCACGCAGCATCGTCCTGTCCGGTTCATAGGCGTCGAGGCAAATCCGCAGGAGACGCTTGTCACAGCGAAACAGTCCAATATGCACCGGTACAAAGTCGTAGATCGGGTCGCCCACTTTGACATCTCCGAAATCGATGACGCCTGTGAATCTCCATCCCGCGGCTTCTTGCACACCAAAGAGGTGATCGGCATTCAGATCGCCATGGAGAAGATGGCACGCCTGATGCGGATCGAATGGCAGCGCAGTGGACTCCACTCGCGCCTTGATCATGGGCCGCATATGGAACGGCGCCGCGTCCAGGGCGCCTGGCATGCACATGGCGCGTCGGCGACGCTCCAACAGTTCGCCAAAATCATGCCAGTGCGCGGCGAGAACCCCCTCCGACGAGAGTCGCTGCGAATGAAACTGGCGCAACAGCACACCCGCTGCGGCTGCGGCGTGAACCCGATCTTCCCACGCGTGAGGTTCCGTTTCGCCAAAGCTCGATCCTTCTACGACAGTGGTGATAAGATATGGCCAGTGCCACTGACCATCCTGCACTGGGAACAGATCGCCAGACCCCACGAGTGCAGCAGCGGGCACGAATGAATCTACAGTCAGTCGATCATACACGGCTTTTTCTGTGATCGCGGATCGCGAACCCTGAAAAAGGTGGGTAAAGAACTTCACCACAAAGCGATTATCGAGGACAAATACCGGGTGTGTACCGGGCAGTGTTTCTCGCACTTGACCAGCGCTTGGCAGGTTGTGGCGCCGAATCACCTCCGACACGTAGGGATGCCAGTAGTCTGCATCCGCGAAGCATTGCCCATAGGCGATCACGTCGGCAAATAGGGGTCGTTTCCGGGATTCCATGACACGCACCTCTTCAAGGGGGATTCCATGGCCGTTTCCTATGATGAATCTGACACGGAGATGCCAACGTGGAGATCCGCCGTCCTGATACGGTATACAGTATAACGCATTGGTAGGCTTGATCCGGAACGTCGGTATCGTCGGGTGTAATAGTGGCCAATCCGATTGGGTTCCGGTATTGCCGGCATGCTTGCGCACGGCACCCGTTTGGAGCAGGAAAGCATCATCGATTGAGTGAAAACGATCATCACAAACGAGCGATAAAATCACATTTGCAGTGGTATAATAAAAGTGATGATTTTACTGATGAGAGGTGCAATGTATGAAAACGCGTACGGATTCGCTGCGTTTTTTGCGTGAGCGGGTGCTGACCGTCACGGACATTATGCGTACAAAAAAGTTGACAGAAATACTTGACGAGTATTCCAAAGGGGAAAGTGAAGATGTTTTTGTTGTCGAAAACACCCGCAATAAGAAGGCAAAGGCGATTCTGCTCGACTTTGAGTACTTTGAACGACTGTTAACCTATGAAGAAGCGATTGAAAACACGATGGATGAGATGATGTACAAAAAAACACTGGAACGAAAGGACCAGCCCGCGACTATTGATGTGGCGGATGTAATCGATCAACTTCAACTGGATGTGGAAGAAATCATTCGCATGAGCGAGACGGTTGAGGAGGACGAGTGATGGCGGATTCGCATGCTGCGGACAACCTCAATGCCATCCTTGCGCCACTCCATGTGAGGATACGTTTTGGTGAACAGGCGATTCGTGATCTGGCCGACTACCCGAAAGGTATTCAAAGTCAAATTTTGGCCCTGATCTTGCATCGGGCAAGTGCCGGCTCTTCGCTAAAACCGGAAGGCCTTGGCGAGCCCTTACACGGGGAGCTGTCTGGTTTTAGCAAAATCAAAGCAAAGTCTCTTTCGCTAAGAATCATCTACCGACCACGTCGAATTGACGGATTCCTACACATGGAAATCATTGCAATAGGTCCAAGAGACAGAGAGGAAGTGTATCGAGAAGCGACAAGGAGAGTCTTGCGTTTTCGCCGCGAGATGCAAGAGTAGAACTTCAGCGCCTCTGCGGTAAATCGTTCGAACTCCCTGTCAGCAGTCGTCACAGACGCGCTACTCCGCCCACGCGGGCTTGGCCAATGTAAACTGTTTGTGGTCCTCCATTACCAAGTATAAGCGTTCCATCATGGAATCCATCTGTTCTGGCGTCATCTGCAGTGTCCAGACCACGGACGCAATGACGGTCATGGCCACATAAACTGCGTACGTCTCCCAGAAATGTTCCGGCGGCTGCTCTCCCGGAAAATCGCCGGAGGCGTATTTTTTTCCCGGTTGTTGGTGCTGCGAAGCGGCATGAAAGTCTCCTGCAAAGTAACCCTGCAATTGCCCATTGGCAAATGGAACGCTGATCTCCCGACTGAAGAGGCCGACTTTAACCATGTCGTGAATGGGGTCTCCCCAATCATAACGGTTGAAGTCAATCACGCCAGAGTAGGCGCCGTCGCGAACGATCAGATTGCCGACATGAAAGTCATCGTGTTGAAAGACGTTAGCGCTTTGCTGGATGTATCGCAGATGATCGTCAATGAAAGTTGAAACTGCGTCGGCGTGCTTGAGCACGATCCCGCTCGTACGGTAGGCATCCACATATTTTCGGTGCTTCCTTATGAGGCGCTCACGCCAAGGCGAGATGTCGGGCGGCGCAATATAGTGGTGCATCCTGCGCAGATCGCGCCCTGCCGCCGCGCCGATGTCAAATTGAACCTGCTGTGAATAGCCGGGAAGCGCATCCTGCGCGTCTTCTCCTTCCACGTACGAGACTACATAGTAACAGAGTTGCAGATCCGGGAGTGGGCCCATGCTGACGGGAACCGGTGACTGGACCTGATAGTCGCGCATATGTTGCAGGATGTGAAACTCGTCTTGTTTGCGAGCCAACTGCGACAGCGAACTTACGCGCAAAAGGTACACGGTTCCGTCCTGTGTTGCGACGCGATATTTTTGATCAGCGGAAAAACCCTTCACGATCTTCTCTACGGAAACTGCGGACGCCAAGGGTTCGATGCGGTCTTGCACAAGGGCCAGATCCAAATCCATGCGCTTCTCCTCCCAATTCAACATATCAGTCCCGCTCCAGACATTTCGGCTGTCATCTCGCCAAGAAGATGGGGCTTGAGAGGCACAGCGGGTTTGGTGAGGTCAGTACAGCGTTAGAGTTTGCGCCACGAAACATCGGAGATGATGAGGTATCCAAATTATCCATACTCTGAGCATAAAACCTATCGGATTTTTTGCTCCTCGCGGCATAATAGTAACCTAACATAGCTGCAACTAGGAGTGGGGCGTAAACTTGAATCAAATGTATCGTAGTAAACTACCTCCATTCACTTGGGTATTCGCGGTGATTTGGCTAGGTGTTGTGCCCAACGACAGCCAAGGTTCTTTCAAAATTGGCCTTCAATAAAACGGAAGCTTGTTGGGATTCATTACGATTCAAACAGCACATACATTCACAATAGACACGGCTCTTGGTAAACTATGCAGAGACACGGATGAAATGGGATCGGAAAAGTTTGGGGGACGGCGGGTAAAAAGGTAAGGGGTGTCCTCATGAATCAGCAGTGGTTGGTCGGGATTCTGCTCTTTGATGACATCGAGGTGTTGGACTTCGCGGGGCCATTTGAGGTGTTTTCAGTCACCGCACCTCTCGATGATCACGGTGCCAGACCGTTTGTAGTGACAACCGTGTCAGAGACAGGGAAGCTGGTTCATGCACGAAACGGGCTCAAGGTGCAACCGGACTACGACATCGAAACCGCCCCGCATTTTGACATCCTCATCATTCCCGGAGGGCCCGGCGCCCGTGAACGTGAACTTAACAATCTCCGAGTGATCGGGTGGATTGCGGGGCGTATGGCGGATGTGAACATGATGGCCTCTGTATGCACTGGCGCTCTCTTGCTCGCGAAAGCAGGTCTTCTGGACAGCAAAACAGCCACGACGCACTGGGCGAGCTACGACAGGTTGGAAACGGAGTTTCCCCGTGTTCAGGTGCAGCGAGGGGTAAAATTTGTCGACCAGGGCAACGTGCTCACTTCAGGGGGCATCTCTGCGGGGATCGACATGTCGTTTCACATTGTTAGACGGTTGCTTGGTGTGGAAGTGGCTCAAAGGACGGCGCGCCGAATGGAGTACGATATCGACTTATCATGCATCGACTGAACCTTGAAAATGACCCAAGTTAATCGACGCCCGTCACATGAAAGAGGTGAGGATGCGTTTCCCATGCAGCGGCACCTTTACACCAGGGTTACAGACCAGGGGGGAAAACTATGGGCTCAGGGTTTGACGTGCATTTGCCGGAGGAGTTCCGACCGCTTCGTGATGAATTTGGTGTTTCCACTGGTTGGAAGATCGGGTGCAGTTATCTGTCGCTATGGTCTTGTTGATCAGCCGTAAAATAAGCTTGGCCAAGGCGGCAGAACTCTGTGAGTGCATGTTGGATTCATTTATGGATTTGTTGCGGGAGCAAGGTGTTCCCTGGATGGACTACAGCCATAACGAATTGCGAGCGTTTGCGAGCTGAGTATTTGTCTACGAATACCGCAGGAGGCAGGAACATTATGAGTACTCAGGACGGGCAAATTCGCAGCCGGATCCGACCAGGAGTTTTCGTGGACATTGTGCTGAAGAAAGATCAACGGACAGGAAAGCTGACGCGCGGCATTGTCAAAGATATCTTGACCAACTCGGCGACACATCCGCGTGGCATCAAGGTACGGTTGCAAGATGGACAAGTCGGTCGTGTGCAGTCGATTGTGACGAAAGAATGATCCGATGTCTGACTGCTTACAGGCCAGTTGCGAAAGATGAAAACTGTGGCCTAAAGAGGTGATCGAATTTGAAGGCGCCGAATTCTATTTTGAATGTCTGGAAGCTATTTGATGGTTATCCTATGGAGACTCTAACGAAAGCATGGCTGTACGAAACGGATAGAGGTCGCAGACAGCGCACGGTGAGCGAGATGGTCGATGATCGGCTTCAATTTGGAACCAGCGGCAACTGTTTTGATCTGGCGATTTGGCTCCTGCACGCATTTGAAATTGCGGGAATTGACGCTTATGCAATCGGGCACGATCTCCTCACCCCAAACGCGCACGTGGCCGTTATCGCTGTGGACAATGGATATCGTTATCTCTGCGATCTCGGCGATCAATGGATCGCACCCATTCTTATCGATTCAGCGAGCGCCGATTTTACACTGCAACCCGTTTCGGGATTTGTGACCGGGGGCCGTGTTCAAGTGGAAACGGACTGCGGGCAAACGGCCGTGATCTACCATTGGCCCGGTGGTAAGACGAGTAAACAACTGTATGAGTTGTCGAGAATCGATGATGATATGCTTATGCGGGCGGGCACAGCATCGCAGTCGTTGCTTCGTCATCCTCTCTGTGAGATGCGGGTTCTGGTATCTGGAGAGGTTGCCCACTGGGAATTCGATTCATGGCGCAGTTTCCTCGGGACGGATACGGGTCTTGCCGATGAGTTCCCCGCAGGATCGAATGAACGATGGAGCCTTCGCATACACGACCGCACGGGCATCCATCTGGATGTCATCCGAAAGGCGCTGGACGTCTATGAAAAGTACACATCAAGCAAAGAAATGGAATGATCCGGTTGGGAAGCGGGGAGTTTATATTGACCTCGGAGATGGTTCGCAGTTATCTGAAGCGGCTGGGAATTCGAGACGTTCAACCGCCGAACCTGGAGTTTTTATGTGAACTGCATCGAGCGCACGTCTCCGTTATTTCCTGGCAGACGATCGACGTTTTCTCCGGGAGACCAAGACCCATCGACATGGAAACATCGGTTCGCATGATCATGGTCCGTTATAAGCTGGTAAGTGACACTTTCCGTATCAACCTGATTCAAAATGCTCATAATTGTGCTATGTTTTACAGTAGTCTTGATGATCTGCGGCATCCATTTCGTATTTCGGCAGTTTGAGTTGTAAGTCTGACTTACACTTATGCCTCTCGAATAAAAGGAGGTGTGAAGGATACGGGAGGAGGGATTTAGACGAGTGCAGCAGGACGGGGTAACTGAAAACGTCATAGATATGGATCTGTTTCTTCGCATCGCGAGACATCGCATGATGGATCATTATCTGATCAAACTTCTGCGAGCCATCCGCGAGCTGAATCAAGAAGAGTTGTGGAGGCATCCGACGGAGCAACTCAATTCCACAGGTGGGATCGTTTTGCACATTGCCGAACAGGTGCAACGGAGCGCGAACAGATACCGGACGGCTATGTATGTTTCTCATGGGCAAGGGATAGAGGAATATTTCCCGGACACCGGTATTTCACCAGGTGAACTGGCGTCGATGGTGGAACGGGTATTTTCCGAGTGGCATGGCGCCGTCAGTCAAGTGGCTGTGCAGGCACGTCATGCTGAGGATATGCACCATCTATTTCATCTAATTGAACACACCGGGTATCACCTCGGTCAGATCATTGATCGGGTGCAATGGATGACCTCTGTGTCATTTCAATTCTGTCAAAATGGATTGAACGAGAGGAATCTTCGGCTACTCATAGAGAATTCATAGGTTTTTACGGATTTCACAGCTGAAGACCGGATTATAAAGCGGGGCGGGTAACGACCGACTGAATAGGTCTCCCTAGGAGGCTCATCTTGCTTGTTCTCGCGATTTCTCCTCGTCGTCATATCGGGGCTGATGCATGCAGTCTGGAATCTGTTCACGAATTGGAGCCTGGATAAAACGGCCTTCCTGTGTGCAGCGAATCCGTCATTTTGTGTTAGGATGGATGTATCGGAAAGTGCGGACTATCGAGTCCAAAGGAGGTGAGTCAGGTGGAGGGCTTTTCGCTTACGTTGTCCTTCTTAGAACGCTCCGAGTTAATAACGGCTAGGGATTTTTCATCCAGCATGGATTCTTTGCTGCGATGGCTTTCTCTCGCAGAACGCATGGAGTCTGGTCGCGCTTCGAGAACCGTGTGGATGATACGCGACATGCATCATAGCACCCCCACACTGGTACTCGTTCCGGACGCGCCCAGTGCATCTGCTGTTCGTGCCGTTCGACGTATTCACGAAAACGTACGAAGTTGGGCAAACGCTCCGCATGAGGTAAACCTCATCCCGGAAGAGGAAGATATTCTCCGGACCATGTCCGCGCTAGCTGACCGCTTGGATATCGTGCTCAGTCTTGATGACCCCACTGATGGCGTACGACTGATTTCCACTGCTGCCACTACAGTCGCCAAGCTTCGTTCCATGGATATGGAATCATCCGGCGTCATAGAAGGTATGCTGGAATCCGTAACGGTACACGAGCGACGGGAGTGTTCCATTTGGGATACCCAGTCTGGACGAAGGGTGAGAGTGACCTTCGATCCCGATATGCTCGATATCGTTCGCTCTCTTTTCGGATGCAGGGTTTATGCGCGAGGACGAATCGTGTATAATCTTTCTTCTCCTGTACGCCTCCGACTGGAAGATCTCCAAGCTGCGCCTGAACGTTCCGAAATGCCGATTTCTCATTTATTCGATATCGGTCGAGAATGGTTTGATGATTTTCCGTCGGGTGAGCTTTCGACGAGGATGTGGACGGATGGCGAATAGAGAGGCGCCAATCGTTTGTTTGGACACGAACGTATTTATTTCTGCTCTCAGGGGCAACGAGAAAGAATCCAAGTTGTGCCAGGACGTACTGTTGGAAGCCCGTGATGGTGTTTTTCGCGCGGTTACTTCCACGCTGGGCGTCGTAGAAACAGTCCACGTCTCTAAAGAGGAAGTTGCTGATGAGGATCTCAAAGAGATGATCAAAAATCTCTACACGCAACCATGGCTTACATTTTGGAATTTGGACTTCCCGATTGCCACGGAGTCGAATCGGTTGTACCGGCAGTACCGCGGTGGAAAGAAAAACAGCCCTCATGACACGATCTATGTAGCAACAGCAATGGTTTGCCGAGCCAGTTATGTTTTTACACTGGATCAAGCCTTTATTCGTCGATTCGATTCCAACCAAGAGAACATCTCGGTTGTGCTACCGTTTCTCTTTACTCAACAGATGAAGCTATTTTGATCTTGTCAAAGCGCGGGTGATGGTGTCCCTCTCATTGGCGCTTGGTGTAAACTGTCGGCGCTCACGCTGTCTGGCGGTGGCAAACCCATCGCCAGACAGCGTGAGCGCCGACAAAGATACCGATTGACTTGACCATGTTGCACGTAGTAACTTAAGTAAAGATCGTATTATAGGAGATGTTTCTATGTCGGGAAGCGTTGTTCTTCGTTAGCCAACTGCATATCTGTGCACACATGACCATCTAGCCCTGCGTGAGCGGATGACTCTCATCAGCTGACCAGTAGGACTGTTTCCGTGTGCACTGCAGAGAAGAACAACGGTAAAATCGCGCTGCGTAAACACGATGTTTAACTGATATCGTCTACGGGCTCGTGCGTTGCGCACGGGTTTTTTTATGTCTTCAGATCGGCAGGCTCTGGATAGTCTGCGGCGCCAACTTGATTGGATGAGGACAGACGGTATAGGCATCGTCAAACAGGCGAGCGATAACCACACGTTGGTTCTCGTTCGCCTGTTTTTTGTTTATGCAAGGAGAGAAAAGGGGAATTCCGAATGTTGTCGAGTGCGTTTAGCCTGCTGGATTATGACAAGATTAAGACTCGGCTGCTGTCGTACACCGTTTCCCATCTGGGACGTCAGCAGGTTGAAGCGTTGACGCCGTCTACCGATGTACTACAAATCAAGCGCTGGTTGACGGAGACGGAGGAGGCGCTGCGTGTCATTGCATCTTCGAGCGTACCCATCCCTTCCTTGGACGGGATTCATGCCATCATGCAGTCAATCGACAAGGGGATGGTTTTGGGAACCGTTCAAATTACCCAATTCGCCCGCTTTCTCGATGGGATGGAACAGTTGCGATTGTACATGGCCAGAAAGAGCGACGTCGCTCCTGTCGTGAGCTCGTACGCGTTATCGCTGGTATCGTTGCCCGACTTGCGCGCAGAAATCGCGCGCTGCGTGGAACACGAGGAAGTTCTGGATGGCGCCAGTCACGAGTTGGCTCGCATTCGCAAGCAAATACGCATTGTAGAGGAACGGGTGCGTCGGAAAATAGAGGTCGTCCGGCAGAAATACAAGACGTACTTGCAAGAAGCATTTGATGTAACTCGAGGCGGGCGCTTCGTGCTGGCGGTGAAGCGTGAGCATAAGCGAATGGTTAAGGGATCCGTCCTGGATGAATCAGCAAGCGGGCAAACGCTGTTCGTGGAACCGGAGGAGGTCATGGTTCAGCACGATCAGTTGTCCGCGCTGCATCACGAAGAGGAGCAGGAAGTGTCGAGAATACTCAGCGCCTTGACAGGGCGTATTGAGCAGAGTCAGCGTATCACGGTGCGCAATCTCGAAATTATCGGACATTACGACTTTTTGTTTGCCAAGGCGAAGTTGGCCAAAGCGATGGACGCGAGATCGGTTGAGCTGAGTGTTGAGGGACATATCAAGATCTGCCGTGGACGCCACCCGCTGCTCGAACGAGAGGCAGAGCCGCTCGATTTTACGATCGGCGAAAGCTATCAGGCGCTCATCATCACCGGTCCGAACACTGGCGGCAAAACCGTGGCCCTCAAAACCATCGGTCTGCTCACGCTGATGGCTCAGTCTGGCTTGCTGGTTCCTGTTGGACGGGGAACTGAGCTGACGGTTTTTGAACACATTTTGGTTGATATCGGGGACGGGCAAAGCATGGATCATTCTCTGAGCACGTTTTCTGCACATGTGACCCGTCTGATTGAAATTCTGAAGTATGCAGGCCCTCGTTCTCTGGTGCTGCTTGACGAATTGGCGGCCGGAACGGATCCGGGCGAAGGAATCGGATTGTCTGTTGCGGTTCTGGAGGCGCTCTACAGCCTGAAGGCAACGATTGTAGCCACGACCCATTTCAATGAAATTAAACAGTTTGCTGAAGGTGCGCCTGGATTTGAAAATGCGAGGATGGAGTTTGATGGGCAGACATTACAGCCACTGTATCGACTTCAGATTGGCGTGGCGGGACAGAGCTATGCGCTCATCATTGCAGAAAAACTGGGAGTTTCCGAGCGCATCGTGCAGCGTGCCCGTTCCTTGGTCGGATCACAGCAAACGATTGTGAGAGGTCGACCGGTCTCTTCTCAATCTCCCGATGAGGTGAAGAAAGACGCGTCGACGGCAGGGTCAACTGAATCAGCGGCTGCGGCGGTACACGGAGGGAAAGCTGCGGATCAATCCTCATACCAGCCGGGCGACCGTGTATGGATTCGGTCCTGGAAATGCAGTGGCATTTATGCGGGTCCTGCGGATGATCGGGGCAAAGTCATCGTCGTGGTCAAGAAGCAAAAACGGATCATTCACCGTAAGCGCCTGGCGCCGTATCTGTCCCGAGAGAAATTGTACCCGCCAGACTATGATTTGGACATTGTACTGGAATCGAAGGAGGTTCGTCGTGCACATAAAAGCATGTCAAAACATCACGTGGAGGGGTTGAGCATTGATGAATCATTGACCACAAAACAGATTAAAAGGAGACATGAAAAAAATGAACAATGAAGCAAACGGGAATATCCGAACAGAGCAACTGTCTGGAGAGTCGCCGCTGTCGATCTGCATTCGGGGGGAGCGTGCATCCGATGCGCGAGCCATTGCAGATGTGCACGTCCATGCATTTGATGAAGGGCTGGACATGGGCGTCGTGTCATTGGTTTCCGCTCTTCGTCTAAGCTCGACGTACAACCCCGCACTTTCCCTGGTTGCAGAGTTGGAAGGTAAAGATGGCACAATGCCCGATTCCGGCGGACACATCATCGGACACCTTATGTTTACGCCTGTGTCTATCCTGCTTGGCGGACAACAGGTCGAAGCGGCCATTTTGTCTCCCGTGGGTGTTCTACCCATGTGGCAGAAACAGGGAATTGGCAGTCGGCTCATCCGAGAAGGCCATCGCCGATTGCGTGAGTTACATGTAGATATGGTGGTATTGCTTGGGCATTCCGAGTATTATCCGCGATTTGGTTACCGCACACACATGTACGGAACGTGCGGAGTCGTGATCGACCGTTGGAACGTCAAGACCGCTGCCTCCGCTGACTGCTATCAGATTCGAAGAGTTCGGTCAGAGGACATACCACTCCTTTTCTCTGGGTGGGAGCAGTGGTTTGGCGATGTTGACCTCTCGATTCGTCCAGGCTCATCGCCCCTTGATTGGTTGAGTTTCGACAAGCGCACCATGGCAGGGATTTTGTGCGAGCGTGATGAGCCGATTGGCTATGTGCGGGTAGACAGTACGAACCCAGAGCACATCCGATGCATTGTGCCATACGGCGCTGATGCACTGGAGCGTATGCTCAGTTGGCTGTTTGGCCGGTGCGGCGGACATGTGCAGGAATTGACTCTTCCGCTCCATCCCGATGCGCAAATGGTAAGGCGGTCGCCACAACCCTGGAGACCCGTCATGCAAAGTTGGGCGGCCGGCATGATCTGTCCACTGAATCCGGATCAAGCGGTGGTGGCTGCCTATTGTGACGGTGTGTCGCAGGGGAAGCGGAATCCGGGTCTGGTTATTTGGCCCGGATCGTTTGATGTCACGTAAAGCAGTGGGGCAGTAACGTGAAGAAGGTCTAATTCGGAAAATCGCGTGTGCGCCCGGTGGTTACAAGATGATCGGGCGTACACCCTTTCACTCACCATGACATTTTTGACGGTCTAAAACGTCATAAATCGGATGGTTCATACTGTTTTATTGTTCAGTAGGGAACCCGTGTGTTCATCCTGATGCTGTTCGCAAGCAGAGAGGAGTTCTTCCGCTTCTACGTGCAGTTGGCGAATGTGGCGGTGTTCCTCCAACAATCGCTTTGTTTGCTGCCTGAAAAGAAATCGAACTGGAGCCGCCTGTGTGCACTTCGTCACAATCCGCTGGACTGGATGGGTATATGCTGAACCTGTTGCTCCCGTATTACGCAGCATCAACAGGGGCGAAAAGCCCAGGTGAAACCCATTTGAGGAGGAATTCCCGTGAGTGAAACTTTCGCCGCAACCGTCAATGCGACAGAGTACCCACCGGCGCAAAAGCACAAAGTCATTTTTGAAACGTTTGACACACTGCAACCCGGACAGGCCATGCTGCTTGTCAATGACCACGATCCAATGCCGTTGCGCTACCAGTTTGAGTTGGAACGCCCCGGCGTCTTCACCTGGGACTACATTGAACAGGGGCCACAGACTTTCCGCATTAAGATTGAACGAAAACAGCAATGATTGCCCGTATGATATGGCTCCCTTTAGGCCACATCGCACACGAAGGGAGGTGACCCTTGTGCGAGTCCTGCGAATCACACCGCGCGGTTACTGTCATGGGGTGGTCGGAGCCATGAAGATTGTGCAGGCGGCAATCAACGATCCTTCCTTGCCGCGACCGATATTCATCATCGGCATGATTGTGCATAATCGGCAGGTTGTCGACGCGTTTGACGACAAGGGCGTGATCACGCTGGACGGCGCCAGCAGACTGGATCTCCTCGACCAAGCAGAGTGCGGCACGGTCATCTTCACCGCGCACGGCGTATCCCCGTCCGTCAAACGACGCGCCGCAGAACGTGGGTTGCGGGTACTGGACGCCACATGCCCCGATGTGACGCGAACGCACGATCTGATTCGCAATCGGGTTGGCAAGGGGTATGACATCATTTATATCGGCCGCAAAGGCCATCCGGAACCTGAAGGAGCCGTTGGCATCGCACCGGACAACGTGTACCTGATTGAAACCGAGTCCGATCTGCATGCGTTATCTCTGGACAACACGCAGATCGCGGTGACGAACCAGACTACGCTCAGCCAATGGGATACGGCGGAGCTCATCAAAAAAGTGAAGACTAAGTATCCACAGGCGGAGATTTACAATGAAATCTGCATGGCAACCCAGTTGCGGCAGCAGGCCGTGGCGGAGCAGGCGCGCGAAGCAGACCTGTGCATTGTCGTCGGCGACGCACGCAGCAACAACTCGAATCGTCTGGTTCAGGTGGCGAAGGAAATTTCAAACACGCCCGCCTATCTGGCGCAAAATGTCGTCGCTGTGAATCCTGACTGGCTTATCGGCAGAAGCACCGTCGCCGTCACGTCTGGCGCCTCCACGCCCAGCGTGATCACGAAGGCAGTGATTGAATACCTGGAACAGTTTGACGAACGTGATCCGACAACCTGGGATCATAAGGACAAGGATGCGCATACCCGCATTTTGCCGAAACCGCACGCATCCGCAATCCCCCGATCTGTCGTACTCTGAACGGGGGATTGGAGCGGGTTCGGGAATCTGGCTCTTAAGCGACCGGGAGGAAATCTCGATGAACATGATGGAAATGCTGCAGATCCAAAGAGAGGAGTCACACCTCGTCATCGACGCCCGGGATGCGATCCGCAAGGGTCATCATCCGAGATACGAGATATTGACGCTGGTCAAGGAGGCGCCGAGAGGCACATTGTGCGAAGTCCACGTTCCCCATCGGACAGCCCCGCTTATCGCAGCCCTTGAAGAACTTGGACTGAACGTTGCCGTCTCGCAAGTGAGCCCTGGCGACATTCGACTCCGGGTAATGAAGATCTGATCTACAAGGGGTTTCGACAGGGATTCCTGCTTAACCTGCCGGAAATCTTTGCGGCCGGCGAAACACAAAAACAACAGAATCTCCACCCGTTGACAGAGGGTATGGGGAGGCAACTCGTGGGATCGATTCGGCAAAAGAGTAAAGATGGAGGTCGTTTCAGGTGGCTCAACGCGAATTGACGTTTCGCATCATGCGTTTCAATCCAGAGGAGCCGAAGAAGAAACCGGTTCTCCAGGACTTCCATTTGACTGAGGAACCAGGGATGTCCCTGTTTATCGTCCTCAACAAATTGCGCGAGGAACAGGATCCAACGCTTCGTTTTGATTTTGTCTGTCGTGCTTCGATTTGCGGATCATGCGGCATGTTGGTGAATGGAACGCCAACGCTTGCCTGCAAAACACTCACCAAAGACCTGCCGGAAATCACCACATTGTTGCCTTTACCTGTGTTCAAGTTGCTCGGCGACCTGTCCGTGGACACCGGCGTCTGGTTTCGCGACATATCCCTGCGTACGGAGTCCTGGATTCACACGGATGAACCGTTTGTTCCCGATGCACCCGAAGAGCGGATGGACAATGCAGTAGCCCAAAAAATTTACGAAGCGGAACGCTGTATCGAGTGCGGAGTCTGTATAGGAGTCTGTGTAGTCGCAAACCTCAGGCCAGACTTTATCGGGGCTGCAGGTGCGAACCGAGTGGCCAGATTTATGGTGGATCCACGGGACAAACGGACAGAGCGGGAGTATTTTGATGTGGTGGGCAACGATGACGGAATTTTTGGCTGTATGGGTCAGATGGGCTGTCAAGACCACTGTCCGGTGGGCATTCCGCTTCGCGATCAACTCGCTTACGTCCGGCGCAAAATGGCCCTCGCCGGATGGCACTATAAAAAGGCATGACAGCTCAACTATTGCCCAACCATACCCTGGCGGGCTGAATCGACGCCAGCCAGATGGCGGGGATCGGGAATATATGTGCAGAATGGATCGCTCTCCATGTAGTCGTCTGTCAGCGCATGCGCACGGGCGCGGGAGCCTGCGCAGATGCGGTTGAACTCACAGTACCCGCACTTGCCGCGCAATTTGTCCGGATTCCGGAGATTCTGCAAAATGGGAGAATCGCGGTAGATGTCCGCCAAAGGTTGTTGGCGCAGGTTCCCGACCGCCAAAGGCAGAAATCCGCTGGGAAACACCTCTCCCACGTGCGAGACAAAGAGAAATCCGTTTCCATCCCAGACAGGCCGCATACTGCGAGACATATCCCGCGCTTCGCCGTGTGCTGTAGCGCCTGCTCCTGTGGCAGAGGCTGCGGCTACGTTCGTGTCTGCGGCTGCATGTTGCATTCTGACCCTCCGGTACTGCGGCCCCTCCGTTGTTTTGATGTCAAACGCAACATTCCCACTCAACTGGTATAGCCACTCCAGCACCTTTTCGTGACCTTCCGGCGATAACATGTCCTGCAAGCGCGCCCGCCCGGTAGGGATGAGAAAAAAGACGCTCCACAGAACCGTGTCGAGCCGACCCACCAGTTCGGCGATCGCCGGCAAGTCTTCCACATTGTGCTGACTGACTGTGGTGTTGATCTGCAAAGGAATGCGCAGTTGCTTGAGATAGCTGATCTTCTCCATGGTCAGGTCAAATGTTCCCCGAATCCCGCGAAACCGATCGTGGATTTCCGGAGTGGAACCATCAATACTGAAGGCCCAGCGTGCAAGCCCCGCTTCTTTCAGGGCCTTCATCCGTTCAAACGTCACCTTGGGGGTGGCGCTTGGCGTGATGGAGACGGGCAACCCTCTGCGACTGGAGTAGGAAACGATATCCACCAAATCGGCGCGTTCCATGGGATCGCCGCCAGTGAGCACGAAGAGCGGACGATCCATCTCCACGAGCTGATCGATTAAGCCATACGCTTCCGCAGTGGTCAACTCATTGGGATTGCGATGCTTGATGGCCTCTGCGCGGCAATGACGACAGGCAAGTTGACAGGCGCGGGTGGTTTCCCAAATGACGATAAAAGGATTTTGCGTAAAATCGTTTGATGGCATGATAAAACCCCCGATCATTTTTCGTCTTCTGACTCATTATGACCGCTGCTCCGGGGAAGCATTGTGATTCTTGTCACGAGTTCCGCCTGTTTCGCTAAAAACGGGATGTTGTTTCCGTTGACGCATAAAGCCTATGGACACCGAACAGATCAAGCCGTGATTAGAGACCATGCGGCCCTTCCTGGATGAACGGATGCGCAGATTATTCGCGGCATCCGAGGCGATTGCCATTGGCCGCAGAGGTGTGTCCATTGTCTTGAGTGCGATGGGCGTCGACATCAAGAAGAAGGAATTGGTCGGCGACTGCAAGAATGCGGACGTGAGTGGTACCCGCAAGGACAACCGGAGGAAGTGCGGGTGCATGATTTCATCATCCCGGAAATGGTAAGGCGGAGCCATGTGTTGCAACATGTTGCGTCGTTTTGTTTGGATGCACCGCCATGACAAGAGAGTGCTCTGGATGTCCTGGTTGCCCTATGGTGCGGTGCGCACTAAATTCACCTGAAGGGGGTGCAAAGCAGAGAGTGTTGCATGAATGGGCGTGATCTGTGTCACATCTGACGGCTGAGCAACGTGATATGGTAAAAATGCACATCATATTGAAGACGGAGGATATCCGCTCATGAGCACAACCTTTAAAGGAACCGAGGCACTCGGCGACATCGTCGTGAAGTTTCCGAATGCGGGGAACATTTTTAAATTGAACGGAATCGACTTTTGCTGTGGCGGCGATCAACTGTTAGCCGAGGCGGCAACAGAACACAATATTGACGTTGCCTATATTTTGGATGAATTGAACCGAAGTTATGATGAGTTCCAGAAGCTCGGGTTGGAGATTGTCGACTGGACATCAGTGCCCCTAAACCAGCTTATTAACCACATCGTAAATATTCATCACGCTTATCTGCGCCAGGTTTTTCCGCCATTAACGGAACTCACGACGAAAATCCTCAGAGTACACGGTCAAAATCATGGTGAAGTCCTGTCAAAGGTGCACCGACTGTTCAGTACGCTGCGGATCGATATGGAGGAACACATGATCAAAGAAGAAGAGATTGTATTCCCGCAAGTCGTTGATTACGAAAAGAATCCTTCTGACGACAAGCTGCAAAATGTAATTCACGCTGTCGAAGAACTGGATCGCGAACATGACGGCGCCGGTGACATCGTGAAACAGATTCGTAGGGTTACTGACAACTTCAAACTTCCGCAAGACGCTTGCAGCACGTATATATACACCTTTGAAAAACTTCAGGAAGTCGAGTCGGACATTTTTCAGCACATCCATTTGGAGAATAACGTATTATTCGCGCGCTTGACAGGGGAACACAAAGCGCACATCAGCGCAAACTGACAGAGGTTCCACGCTGCGCCTGTTCTGCCGGGATCGTGTGCTGTACCGCTGCTCAGATTCGACGGCTGCGCCGAACCCACCTTGGCACAGCGTACGATCCCGGCATGAACGATGAAACGGTGTATTCACAACGGTCGGAAAAGATCTCGGCGGCAAGGTTGGTCTTGTACCCGACGGTCGATTCTCGGGAGGCTCTCATGGCCTTGTTGTTGGCCATGTCTGTCCAGAAGCCCAAGTTGGCGGACCCATTGCCTTATTGCAGGATGGAGACAGGATCACGATTGACAGTGAAACGCAGGAACTGACCGTGCATGTATCCAATGAGGATTTGGCCAAGCACGCACTTGCTTGGAGTGAGCCCTCATTGAATTGCGAAAGGGGAGTCCTGCATAAATACGCTCGATTGGTGTCCTCCTCATCGACAGGTGCGGTCACCTGCTAGATCGTTCCACCTGGCTGACTAAATCGACGCCAGCCAAATGACGGGGATCGGGAATATACGTGCAAGACGAATCGCTCTCCATGTAGTCGTCTGTCAGCGCATGCGCGGTTAAACTCACAATACCCGCAAGTGCCACTGTTTCTTTGGCGTGCCCAATTCACCTGGGAAACCAGCGAGGCATAGGCTACACATCCTCTTCCAGTTAATTCGCGGGGAGTGAAGTCGCGTGGGGATGGTCCTGGCTACGGGAGGAATCTGCGCGGCCATCGGTTTCCTCGCCATTGTCTTACAGTGGCTTGAGAGACGCGTATGACGCATTTGTACTAGAAATCTTACTTGCCGGAACATGTGGACCGTTGTATCGCAAGAGAAAGACAGACAAGTAGCCACCATAGGTGACGACAAGCGAGGAGAGAATCTTATGGCAGATTTAATTTTTTCCACGGAGTTGCAGTGGCAGGGTACGGGACGCGAGGGGGAGGGGAAGATCAGACTCGGTGATTCCTCCGCCTCATACGCGGCACCTGCCTCTATGGGTGGCAAGGGGGTGGGAACGAGCCCGGAGGAACTGCTGATCGCAGCTGTGAGTACCTGTTATAGCGGAACGTTGTTCGGTGTGTTGCGAAAGAATGGGTTGCTTGTGGAAGAAGTATCTGTACGGGCAGAGGGTCTCGTGACAGGGTATCCAATGCAATCGAAGTTTTCCCGTTTATCCGTTTATCCTACGATTTTTGGTGGCAATCCTGATCAGGTGGCAGACTACCAACGCACTGCGGAAATGGCTCGAGATAGGTGTTTTATCGGGAAGGTGATCGCGGGAAACGTGTCTTACGAGGTGGGAGATGTACAAGTGTTTCCATCAGAGAGGTAATAGATCGCTCTTTGACAGAATGGGTCGCGTCTCGCCGGGGAACCCATTCTGTCCCTTTGTCTGGCCCGCATATTTTAGCGCTCTGCTGAAAAGTGGATGTTACGCAGTGTGCGATCGGCAGATACGGTTTTAGCAAGCGAGATCATGGAATCCGATCATTTGCGATAAAAGGCAACATTTTTCTCGATCCAGTCTTGCTCTGATTCCGGAACAAATTCGTCTTGGAAGATGGCGGTTACGGGGCAAACTGGTTCACAGGCTCCACAGTCAATGCAAGTATCCGGATCGATGAGGTAGGTCTCGTCTGCATCGTGGATCGCGTCTACCGGGCAAGCCTCGACGCATGACGCATCCTTCACACCAATGCACGGTGACGTGATGACAAATGTCATGTCGAAAAACTCCTTTCTTTATATTGTGCTCAGGACCTTTGAGTTCGTCCATTTACTATACTCCAGATCCCAACCTTTCGCTATGCGCTATATCACAGTCGAGATTAACGCAAGGAGGCGGCTGTGTGAGTGATATAGATCACAATAGGGGAGGTTGGGATATGATAAAATTTAGATAATAGGTAGTTCTAGGTAAACGGTCGCTGTGAGTTGCTAAAGGGTCGGTGAAGGAGTCCGTTTGTTGGATACAAGGAACACTCGGGCCACCTAAACACTTCAGAGATGGGTCACTGGCGGAACAAGGTAAGCCTCTCGGGGTCTGTCCGGACAACGGACAGTAAGCGGATCAAGCGCAGTCGAGTGAGGCCGAAATCCTCGGGGTTTGTAATCGCAATTATGCGCCAAAACCCGAGGTTGTTGTTTCTAAATCAAGCAGACAGGAGAAACGTCATGCATGCTCGTATCGGCGATCGTGTCGCTCATCCGCAGGTGGGTAAACCGGGCGTTGTCGTGGATATTCTCACGAACCCGGCCTGCTTAGTGCGTACCTTGGTCATCCAGTGGGACTCCAGTGAGATCGAAGAGTGGGAAGAGCTGGAGTTTGGTTCCTTGGATGATGGGGATGATTGATTCCGCCGATAGGAAGGCCTCCGATGTGTATCGTAAGCCTTCCTTTATCGTATCACAAAATATGTAATCTATTCTGCAAATAGTAAGATACTCCGTGGAAGGACGGAGCGCACACTGTAGTGCAGGCAAAGCGCTGGAAGGGGAGCGTATGCAACAAGAAGGCCGTACAGGAGACTTGTGGTCACCAGAAGGATAAATAAGGCGCAAACGGTGCGCCAAAATCCAGCATCCATTAGAATTATGTTTTCAATTTGGCATTCCGTTTGCAATCTTCTGAAGTGCGTTCACATTTTTAATTTCCACACCCTTTTTGCCGGAAAGGGAGATCCATCCTTGCTCATCAAAATAAGCGAGCTCGCGGCTCAGCGTTTCCGGCGCGATCCCAAGCAAGGCCGCGAGGTCTTTCTTGGCAACGGGAAGTTTATGAGACCCCGGCGTTGGGTCTCCTCGTGTGCCAAAGTTAAGCAACACTTTGGCAATCCTGCGATCTGCATCAAGTAGGTTCAATGATCCTGTCCATTCGTCTGCGTCACGCAGCCGATCGCTCATGGCCTGCAGAAAACGGTAAGCCATTTCAGGATTGTGTTTTAAAATGGTTTTTAAATCGTTTCTATAGATACGACACACGACCGCATCCTCAACAGCCTCCGCATTGGTGTACTGAATATCTTCTTTAAACAACGCCAATTGTCCGCCGAAGTCACCTGCAAAGAGAAACCGCAAGATATGCTCCTTTCCTTCATCGGATAATTTATGATCTGGATCATATTTTTCCGGTTGCAAACCTGCGAAGATAGTCTCTGGAAAGGAGAGGATTCGCGTGAAAACAACAGCAACCGAAATTCAATTGTCGACATGTTCCAGTTGTGCCGCGTCACTTGAAGATGCACAGCGAAAACTCAAACGGCAAACTCGACCGAGTCGACGCGCCGATGAGAACAAGTATACGGGGAGAAACTTTCCTATGCCCGATCTTTCGCGGCATGATCACGGGGCTCATGACCCTGATTGGCGGGATCGGCCACACGCTGCCTTTCTTGATTCCCAACTTGTACATCGCCCTAAACGTCGCCTACGTGGTTGTGGGGGTCGAGTTGATCGTGATCGCCATCATTCGAAACCGCTACTTCCACACCGTGATATGGATGTCCATTGTCCAGGTCGTCTTGGGCGGAATCCTCGTCTTCGCAGCCGGCGTTCTCATCGGGAGCAGTTGACGGCGGCACAAATCACGCTGTAGGGAGAAAACTTCTGAAATGAAATCGTTGTGTGCACCTCGTCACAATCTGATGGATCTGACGGGGGTATGCTGACCATGATGATTCCGCCTCGCGGCGGCGTCATGCCGCAGTATTTGTGACAACCCAGACAAACAGACTGAATAAGGTACGTGTAGATTTGGAACGGGGAATTCACGACAGGTTGGCACAGGGCGTAAGGTTGTTATGACCAAGTGTAATAGACTTCATTTTCGGCTGAGTTTGTGAAATATTGGACAATCTTAATGGGAGCGGGAATGGACATGACTAAGCAAATTCTTATTCTGGGTGCAGGCTATGCAGGGTTGGTATGCGCGCTACAGACAAGAAAATACCTTTCAAACTCAGAAGCGACGATCACACTTGTAAACAAGCATGACTACCATCAACTGATTACGCTATTGCATGAATCGGCCGTGGGCGCCCGGAGTGATCGGTCATTGCAAATATCGCTCGGCAGGGTGCTGCGAGACAAGGATGTCACCGTTCACAAGGGCACCGTCGCCCGGATCGAACCGGACAATAAGCGCGTGCTCCTTGAGGACGGTGTGGAACTCTCCTATGACCAACTGGTTGTTGCTTTGGGCAGCGAGACGGAGTACTTTGGCATTCCTGGCTTGAAGGAACATGCGTTTACGTTAAAATCGCTCAACCAGGCCAGACTGTTGCGCACGCATCTGGAATCCTGCTTTGCCCGCTATCCACTGGAACGCAGACCTGAACTGCTGCGCTTCGTGGTGGGGGGCGCTGGATTTAGTGGAATCGAACTCGTCGGAGAGTTCGCTGATGCGCTCCCCAAACTGGCCTCTGAAACGGGGGTGCCGCTGGAGATGGTAGAAATTTATAACGTGGAGGCTGCTCCCGGCATATTGCCCGGATTCGATCCCGATCTCGTCGCCGCCGCGGAGAGCAGTCTCAAGCATCGAGGCGTGCGTTTTTTGACCGGTGTTCCGATTGTGCGACTGGACCCAGGCGTGGTTCATTTAAAGACGGGGGATGCGATTGCGGCTGAAACAATTGTCTGGACCGGCGGCGTCCGCGGCAATCAGCTTGTCATCGACGCCGGTTTTGAAACGGACCCGCACGGGCGCGCCAAGGTGGACGCGTATCTGCAGTCCACAAGCCATCCCGGGGTGTACATGTTGGGGGACTGTGCTCTGGTTCTGAACGAAGGCGGACGGCCGTATCCGCCCACCGCGCAGTTGGCGTGGCAGATGGGGGGCGCATGCGGCAAATACCTGTACCATGATAGCCGCGGTGGTCTGAAAGAAGAGTTTCACCCGGAAATTTTGGGTTCCATCGCTTCACTTGGCCGGAAGGACGCGGTGGGGAAAGTGGGCCGTTCTTACAAAACGAGAGGGCGCATGGCCTATGTACTGAAAGATGTCAGTCAATATCGGTATTTGGCCAAAATCGGTTCAGTATTTGGTTATAAGTGAGTCAAATTTCGTAACCGCTCACTGGTCCATGAAACCAATGCAAACAAGGGGTACAAAGTACCCATTGTCGAGTAATCAAAGGGTTACGACTCTGTCGTTTGCGGCACAAATCAGGCTGTAGGGTGAGAACTTCGGACATGAAACCGATGTGTCACAGCGCGCCAGACCGTCTCGCTGCATGCTGGAAACAGAAAGATCCTTCCCGCAGTGATTGTCGGAAGGAGATGAATCGATAATTTCGGCAATGGCCAGAATGACTGTAGCCATGCAGTACGGGCAGCAACTTGCAGCAACGTGCAGGAACAGGTAGTAACAGGTAGTAACGTGTAGTAAGCGGAGGTGCTGCAAAAATGGATGAAATAATCGAAGGCCCAACCGAAGAGTGGCGCACCTTCTCCGGACCGAATCTAGCGTATGCTCTTGAGTTATACGAGCGCTATCAACTGAATCCTGAGACGGTCGATGGGCCGACGCGAGCCTGGTTTGCACGGGTGGGTCCACCGCCCGGCGCTCTTTCATTGAATGAATCAGGGCAGAATCGTGATGCGTCCACTTCCGGGAAACAGCCCGGAGTCAGTTCAACAGAGAGCGAGACGGTGTACGGCGCGCAACAATGGATACGCAGCATTCGTACATATGGTCATCTCGCCGCCCACGTGGATCCACTGGGCGGCGAACCGCCATACGTGCAGGAACTCGACCCAGACGCGCATGCATTGCACCGGAACAAGCTGAAGAATCTGCCCGCTCGCGCGATCTGGCCGGATGCGCCCGAGTCCATGACTGCGGACGACGCGGTCAGCCACCTCAAACAGATGTATACAGGTTCTGTCGGTTACGAGTTTGGTCATGTGCACAATACGACAGAACGCGCATGGCTCCACATGCAGGTGGAAGCGAGCACATTTACTTCGCCAGGTTTTGAGGAGCGCCGGTCTTTACTGAACCGCTTGATTCAGGTCGACGCATTTGAACAGTTTTTAAATCGGACATTCGTGGGCCAAAAACGTTTCTCCATTGAAGGCGTGGACGCCCTGGTTCCCATGCTGGACGAACTGATTCACAGAGCGGCGCGGGCTGGCGCCGAGCATATTCTGATCGGCATGGCGCACCGCGGGCGACTGAATGTGCTGGCCCATGTCCTCGGGAAACCATACGCCGCGATTTTTTCAGAATTTCACACGGCGCCAAACAAGGAATTGACGCCTTCCGAGGGTTCGATGGGAATCAACCACGGCTGGACTGGCGATGTCAAATACCACCTCGGCGCCAGCAGACTGGAGGGCGATCAGGACGGCATTGCAGTACGCGTCATTCTGTCTCACAACCCCAGTCATCTCGAATTCGTCAATCCTGTCGTGGAAGGATTTACGCGTGCGCACCAGGAACGGCGCGATCTGCCAGGCGTTCCCGTGCAGGATCCCAACACCGCCCTTGCGATTCTCATCCACGGCGACGCGGCGTTCCCAGGCGAAGGCGTTGTCGCGGAAACCCTGAATCTGTCCGAATTGCCGGGCTATCGCACTGGAGGCACGATTCACCTGATCGTCAACAATCAACTCGGATTCACGGCAGACACAACGGAAGGCCGCTCCACGCATTACGCGAGCGATTTGGCCAAAGGGTTTGAAATGCCCATCGCCCACGTTAACGCGGATGATCCTGAGGCGTGCCTGCGCACGATTCAGTTGGCGCACGCATACCGTCGCCAATTTCACAAGTCATTCCTGATTGACCTTGTCGGGTACAGACGGTTCGGACACAATGAAACTGACGATCCGTCCTTCACTCAGCCCTTGCTGTATAGCCAGATCGCGGGCCACCCACGCATTCACAGTCTATATCAGAAGCGACTGGAGGACGCTGGCGTGCTTGCGTCGGCGGATGCGCTGGCGATGGCGAAGGCCTGTGATGAGATCCTTCACGAGGCGTATGACGCCATGACGGCAGACGTTCCCGCGCCACAGCAGGATGACGGCGGACCGCAGGCGGACGATCGTCCACCTCTTGCACCGGCCTCCGCCAAATATCTGCAGGAACTGAACGAAACCATGTTAGAGATCCCCGACGGATTTTCCGCCTATCCGAAACTGGAGCGGATCGAACAGCGCCGGCGCGACGCCTTTGCGGTCGGCGGCAAAGTGGACTTTGCGCTGGCGGAAACGCTCGCCTTTGCCACCATTCTGGCCGCAGGCATCCCCATTCGTCTGACTGGACAGGATACGCAACGCGGCACATTCAGCCAACGGCATCTTGTATGGCATGACAGCCGCATCGCGGCAACCCACTGTCCACTGCAGCACTTGCCTGCGGCGAGAGCGTCCTTTGCCGTCTATAACAGTCCGTTGTCCGAAACCAGCGTTCTGGGATTTGAATATGGGTACAGTGTGCAATCCCCCGGATCGCTTGTCCTGTGGGAAGCGCAATTCGGCGACTTTGCCAACGCCGGTCAGGTGATCATCGACCAATTTATCGCGGCCGGATACAGCAAGTGGCGACAGGCGTGCGGACTTACGCTGCTGCTCCCTCACGGCTATGAGGGACAGGGGCCGGATCATTCCAGCGGACGGGTGGAACGATTTTTACAACTGTCGGCAGAACACAACTGGATCGTGGCAAACCCCACATCTGCGGCTCAGTACTACCATCTCCTCCGTGAGCAGACCAATCGGCTGTTCAATCAACCGTGCCCGCTCATCATCATGACGCCAAAGAGTCTGTTGCGCAGTCCAGACGCCGCGTCCTCCATGCAAGATTTGACTGATGGTCACTTTCAACCCGTCATGGACAACACGCTGGCGCCAGACAGCAGAGAAAGGGTTAAACGCGTCATCCTCTGTTCCGGAAAACTGGGCGTCGAATTGATCAGGGCTTTGCAGGAAGAGTCGGTTTCAGCAGACAGCATTGCCGTGATCCGTCTCGAACGTCTGTATCCTTTCCCCAAGGCGGAACTACTGTCAATTCTAAAATCCTACCCCAATGCAACCGACTTTGTATGGGCCCAGGAGGAACCTGAAAACATGGGGGCAGGGTGGTACGCGCGAAATGAGACGGCCGATCTGCCTGGCGTCGGCCGACTCCAGTACGTGGGAAGACCGGCGCGCTCAAGCACAGCGGGCGGCTTGCCGGAAGTTCATCAGCGGGAACAGAACCGGATCATCTATGAGGCGCTGCACGGACCAGCAAAAGGAGGTAAGTAAAATGGTTGAGGTCATCGTTCCGGAACTGGGAGAATCAATTCGCGAAGGAACCATTCTCCGCTGGTTAAAACAGCAGGGCGACGAAGTTCAAGAGGGAGAGATTCTCCTCGAATTGGAGACGGACAAGGTTAACCTGGAGATTATCGCGGAAGTGACCGGGGTCTTGCAAGGTGTGCATCAGCAGGCGGGCGATACAGTGGCTGTCGGCGAAGTCCTGGCGAACATCGAAACCGCAGATGGCCAGGTGCGGACCGCGACGGACGATCACAAACCGGCGCCCGACGCAGGGGCAAGAACCGGTTCGCGTATAGAGCCTGTCCAGACCCCGTCAGAGTCGCACCCGCCCGCAGCGGCGAAATCAGATGCGCCCCACACGACGGAGGATCGCCCGCTCAGACCCACGCCCTCCATGCGCCGAATGGCTCGCAGCGCGGAACGAGACCCTGATCGTCAACCGGACGTGCCAACCGCCTCAGCCGCCGCTTCCGCGCCGGAGAAGAGTACGGGCGCACCCGCTGCCGCTTCCGCGCCGTCCGAACCACAGCAGAGTCCAGCCACGCCCGCTGACGGACACAAGAACAGCGCCGCCATGGAGCAGGGTCGGATTGACGAAAAATCTGTGCGCCTGTCGCGGCGACGCCTGACGATCGCTCGACGACTGGTCGAGGCGCAGCACACAGCGGCGATGCTCACCACATTTAACGAAGTGGACATGACGGCCATACTCGATATACGCAAGCGGAGACGCGACCGTTTTCGCGAGGAGCATGGCATTGGACTTGGATTCATGTCATTTTTCACCAAGGCAGTCGTCAGCGCATTGCGGTCGTTTCCCGCCCTGAACGCCGAAATCCGCGGCGAAGACATGATTCTCAAACAACACTACGACATCGGGATCGCGGTTTCGACAGACAAAGGGCTCGTCGTTCCCGTCCTGCGGGAAGCAGATCGCCTCTCTTTCGCCGCCATTGAAGGGGAAATTGCCCGTTTGGCCCAGCGCGCCCGCGACGATTCGCTGACGCTTGCCGAACTGCAGGGAGGTACGTTCACGATCACCAACGGCGGCGTATTTGGCTCGCTTCTGTCCACACCCATCCTCAATGCTCCGCAGGTCGGCATCCTTGGCATGCACAAGATCCAGGAGCGGCCCATCGCTGTAAATGGACAGGTGCTGATCCATCCCATGATGTACCTTGCCCTGTCGTACGACCACCGGATCGTCGATGGCAGCGAGGCGGTGCGATTCCTGGTCAGGGTCAAGGAACTTGCCGAGGATCCCGAGTCGCTGCTGCTCGAAGGCTAGTGCGGCGTGTGATGGCGAGACAGACGGCGCCCTGCGACCGGAATCGGGCGCCGCCTGAATCAACAGCCGCATATACAGACGCGCAGGGTCTGTACTTTTACTCCGCCTTGAGCGCCCTCGCTGGTCACGGCGAATACGACGAATAGATCGGCGACGCCGCCGTTTGACGTGAATACCTTTCCGCCATCCAGAATATGCTCATTTCCGTCGATTCCTCAGCACTCTGTACACAGGTGACGCGATTCCCGCAGAATGCGGTAGCGCGGTTGAATCGCTCACTCATCCAGTAGCTGGACGTCCTCGCCGCCAGTGTGATCCAGCACGCAGGACAGGGCGTCCTCCAGCGAGAAGGCGAAGCAGACCGCCCCATAGTCCTGTTCTTCAAGCACAAAGCTGTGATCCGTTTCATTCTCGTACAACACCATCTGGATACTATCCGCCATGAACACAGCCCGTCCTGTTTCCTCCAGGCGCGCTTTCAATTCGGCCAACATATCGAACACCGCCTTCATACCAGCCACCGTGCACCGCAATCCAGCTTATATTTATTTGGCAACGACAGGCGCCGACTGTCCCAAGGTTGTCAGAGCCTCACTGACAACGGTGACGACAACCCTTCTCGCCTCGGCGCTCCCTTTGCAATTTGTTGAGATTGTTTGTACTGAATCCTCTGCCCATACGTACGGATTGTCGCCGTAAAAACCGCTGATGCAGTTGCGGACCATGCCGTCGTTCTCGCGTTCTGAAAATGCTGCGCCCGCAGCGTGAACCGCCTCTTCAAATCCGTCTACCTTCTGATCGGGTAACTGTTCTAACCATTCCTCAAACTGACTGCCGCTTAGCATGTAAAACCCCTCCTGCATTCGATGATATTCTGCCTGCGACCATGCATGGTCTGGTGCGCTACAAAGCCATTCCCACTGCTGAAGCCACCGTCAATGCGGAAGCAAATGCGACGTCTGACACACTGCCCGCCGCATCGCACCAGTCCCCGGCAAAATAAACGTTGGGGAAGTTCTGGAAATGCATTGGCAAACGCTTTTGTTCGCGGCCCCAACCAATTCCTTGGACGACCGCCTGGTCGGTTACCCGCGAGAACACCAGCGCCTCGCGCCAACCGGGGTAATACGCATCGTACAGAGACTCGACAGCGTTTCGACGTTCTGTCAAAACCGCCTCGTCGTCCGCTGCTTTTGCGGACGTGTAGGCGATGGCCTGCAGCAACTGGCCTCCGTCAGGAACGCAGGACGAGTCATAGAGCGATGGATCTGTAATGAACACGTGCCGCTTCATGTCGCTGACGTAGGAGACATCGTTTCGGACGCGTTTTGTCAATGCCACATCGTAGACAAGCGCGGTGTTAGGTTCTTCCGCCGCGTAGGGAACAACGAAAGGCGACAGAGGAGTATCAGCGACAAGTTTTTTCAGCGCTGTCGGCGGCGCGCACAGCACGAAAATATCAGCCTCGAGTACTTCATTGCGCGACTGCACGCGCTTTAATTCGAACTGTTCAAACTGCAGACCGGTGATGGCGGTTTTCTCCAAAATCTGAACACCCGCCTTCTCCAGACGTTCCCGCAGACTTTGAACCAGGGCGCCCCACCCGCCGACAATATAGGAAACGGGATGCTTCGTTCGTAGGACGCGCCGATAGTAGCGCAGAACCGTGGACGCACGCAAGTCGCCTGGTTGTTCCGTAAAGAAATTCGTGGCAACGAGATGCAGCAACAGGTTCCTGGTCGCCAGAGTCCAGTTCCTTCGGTCAAGCCATTCCTGAAAGGACACACTGTCGCCAGGCATTCCTGCGGATACAAGAATGCTCAGTATAGCGTGCACAAAATGGGCCTTGTCACGAAACCTCGGCAATAACTTTGTGTGGAGTAAACTCATCAGACCGACAGGCGGGCCACTTTCCCTTCCCGTTTCTGTAATGTAGCGCACCATATCCAGATCTGGCGCAATAAAGTCCACCCTGACGTCCAGCGTGTCGAGCACCTTCTGCATGGCTGACCGATCTCGCGCATAGACAGCATGAGCTCCATAATTCAGACGAAAGCCGTCTCTCTCCTGCATGATGCTGCGTCCGCCGAGTTCGAACATCTTCTCGGCCAACGTCACCCGATGTCCTCTGACAGCAAGCAACCCTGCCACAGACAGCCCGGCGATCCCGCCGCCGACAACGACGATTCTTGACATCCTGAATCATCCTCACTCATTCGATGCGAATCCACATCTGAAACGCGAATCTGTACCTATCCAACCATGCATTTTTATCTTAGATATTGTCGGAAATTCATTCTATGAGTTATGTCACACCTGGCGCATGTTTGTGGCAAGCGCATTGGGTTTGTACAGTTCGTTTTGGAGAGAGAGGAGTAAACTGCGATGGAACCACTTGTGGCGCAAAGCGCCAGGCGTGATTGAGCGATTGAGCGCACAATTGTGGAACACGCGCAGGACAACTCGGACTGATGAGGAGGAGTTGTGAAAAGTGTGATGTGGCGCACATAAATTACTTTCGTGAATTGGTACGCTCAGGGCGCGCCAGAAACCTTGGAGTTTGACTTTAGTCATGCAGTTCGCCTGTCATGATATGCAATATGTAATTCTCGCGCATGATCGCCGCGATCAGAGAATGAGGGGTGCGCTTGTGGTCAATTTGGAAGAAGTGTGGCAAGCTTTGACAGAGGTGCTGGATCCAGAACTGGGGCTGAATGTGGTCGAACTGGGGCTTGTGTACGAGATCACAGAGCCCGGCGAAGGCGATGTCGCTGTCCGCATGACGATGACGACGCCTGGGTGCCCCATGCACGACAGTATCAGCGGATCTGTGGAGTGGGCGGTCATGCATGTGAACAATGTGGCGTCTGCCAAGGTGGACGTTGTTTTCGATCCACCCTGGACACCCGATATGATGACCCTGGAGGCAAAAAACAAACTTGGTTGGGGGAACTGAACCCGGGAGGTCCTGGATAATGAATAGTGTTCGCGGGCGCATTTATGGTTAATTAAGACGAACTCAAGCGACCACGGCCTGCGGTTAATCCGGGGTCATGGTGGGATCGGACTTTTGCACCGTCACGCCGTGAGCTTCGGTTTCTTGCGGGATTCAAAATTCCGTTCTGCCCACGCGCCAACGAGCCCTCAAAGCGGGTCTCTTGTTCGACTAAAGCTTGGCCTTTGCTATTTCGTCTTGTAGAGCCGGCAGACGACGGTGACTTTCCCTCACTTCCCGCAAGCAGCGATTCCATTGTTCTGTTTGACCAAGCAGATGATAGACGGATTTCAATTCCGTTAACCATTCAGTGGCCCGTTGATAGCTGGTCCGTTTTTTCTCAGAAATTCTATTCTCCGCAAATTGACGAAGTAGTGGAACAAGCCGAATCGGATCATGCTGCTTGATTACTTTGAACAACCTCCGTGCAGAATCGCTCAACCAGTCAGATGTGGCGTTACCCTTTTCCAGATAGACCTGCCAGGCTCCATCCGGATCGTCGAGGTGTAAATGCATGTCCATCAGCAGATCTGTATAGCCCCCCAACAAACGAACATGAGTGAGCCAGTTTTCCGCCTGAGACGTTCTTTCATCCGGTGGTAACGTTTCAAGGCAGAGCTTAAACAATTCCAGCGAAGGCAGGGCTTCGAACCATCGGACACGCCATGCTTCCGCTTCTCTCTGGCGCCCCGTCCGTACGAGTATCGCCACCAGCCATTCAAAATAATGATTCGCCTGCTGCCCATATCCATAGTTGCGATGCACAAACATGGGTTCAGACGATTTCCGTTGAATCTCCTGCATGTGTCCCACGATGGACTGCAGTCGGGCAACGGCTTCGTCCGTTCGATCCAGTCGTTCATAATAGTGGACAAAACAAGCAGAAGTCTCTGCATCGAAAGCGGTCAGATTTGCTTCTGTCTGCAGAGCTTCCGCTTCATGACCCGAATCAAGGCTGGCTTGAACCCACCATCGCAGAAGCTTCGGATCGACAGGTTTCTCTGCTGGACTATTCGACAATAAGGCCGGTTCCAGTCGTACCACATGTTCTCGCAGTCGCTCATAATGAGCCGGGGAGAACAAACATGAACGAAGCGGTTCTCTCCAAATTGACCAATCGTCGTCCTCTTCGCAGATTCCTGCGATCCAGTCCATCAGTTCCTGAAAGAACGCACTTTTGTTCGCAGCGGGAGCCGGCCCATTCCGAATCACCGCTGCAAGCTCGTCCGCTTTCGACCAGAAAGATTCGCATTCCTCCTGCAAATCTTCACCGTCAATATCTTCATCTCCGTTTTCTATGGCCCACTTATTCAATTTTTGCAACGTCAGCAGCAAACCGACAGAAGCATCAACCCACTCGCCGTCAGCCGCCATTTCCAGCATTTCCGCAAACCAGCGCTCGAGCTGTTCCAGTCCTGCAGTATAATCCCACCGGCCATCTTCTGAATCGTAATCATTATAGCCCCGATAAGCGTATTCATAACGATCTTGAAACAAGCTGGCGCACTGGCCCAACTCGTCTTGAATGATCGGTTCAAAATGCTCTCTTGCATCGAGCCAGTCGGCGGGTTCCCATGCAACCGATTTCCGCACGCGGGCTTCCCGTTCTCTTTCTTTCCACACCTGATGTAATGCGGCATGGACATGCTCGTTTTGTTCAGACAGCCGCAGCACCACGTTTTGCAATTCAGTCAATGACATTTCCTTTACAAAGGTCGTCACTTGATCAACGGTACCGGTCACGATCATCACATTCCGTTCATGGTTTGTTCCATGATCCATCACTGTCCTAAAAGGGCACCCATCCATTTTACATCATTTCTGCAGGAGAATTTTCGTAGGAAGTCATTCAAAGGAGTAAAAAACGCCCGAAGGCGGTTTGTAAACGGGACTTGACGATTTTCCTTTCGTCAACCATTGAATTCTTTTCACGCACTTCTCGCATATATTTCATAAGAACGCGCAGAATGTACACTATATGCACTCTGTGCATATGTTCGATTCTGTGTTATGATTGGAGGCAAGAGGTGAGTGCTTATGGAAGCGGTGTTGAGTGCCACGCATGTGCGGGCTAACTTTGGTGAGTTTATTGATACCGTCGTCCGAGAAAAACCGCAAGTCGTAAGGCGGAATCGCGATGTCATTATAGCGCTGTCTGTATCACAGATGCGAGCGCTGCTGTCCGCTTATGGACTTAACTACGAGTTTGAAGTGGACGAGGACGGTCGTTATGCTGGTTCCATGGAAGAAATTGATTTCATCGTGGCAGATGGCAGTTGTTTGGAAGAACTGCGAATGAACCTGGCATTACATTTGGTTGCATACGCAAAGGATTTTATGTCCAACTTCCATCACTATGCAAGTGCCCCAAACACCAAAAAACACGTTCCTTACGTTCTCCGAATCTTGATTGAGGATAGTATGGATGCGGTTGCATCCATGTTGCATGGCGATGCCGAGTTGGAGTGATTTGGAACGTTATTTGCTGAGTAATGGGTTCGTTCTGGTGCGCGCTTCAGGTCGAGACAAAATCTATGAAAGAGTTGAACCCGATGGAACAATTCGCAGAACTGCCGTATCTAAGGGAACAGGTGAGATTGGGAAAGGACTTTTTCGTCGGATTTTGAAGCAACAACTAGGTATCGACAGACAAACATTTGATCATAACAAATGACTCGTCCGTTCTCAGAAGGCCTTCTTTTTTCGACAGAATTCCTGCTTTTTCATGTATGTATTGGTTGCCGCCATGGGCGGTAAATCCTTCACCGCCAGTTAGACCCGCATGATCCTCTGACTGCTATTCCCCAGTGGCTATCGGTATATGCCTGCAAGTGATTGAGCAGAAACCTGTTTTACCGGCCGCGTTCAGAGCAATGTCATTGTCTGGAGTGGGGCGGTTACCTGGATTGCCAGACTATAAAGTTCTTTGGACGGGAGAGGCCTTTTATTAAGCTGCCGATCATGCAACCGAAACTCGAAGAAGGTCTTATCCAGTTGGAAAACGAGGTGGAGAGCAATATGCGAGTGGATAGCGTGATCTTCCCCAAAGGATATTTGTAATCGAATCCCTGTAATGACAGTGTTTCCGGCGTCTCTTAGACTGAAGGACTGAGAGGTGGTAGAAGGTAGTAGGGCTTGTTGGACTAAGGCTGAGGCTTAGAACTAATGACTTGACTCTTGCAAAAATCTCGACATCATTCGACGGAGAGATTTTTGCAAGAGTCAAGTAACGTGTTTATAGAAGAGTCTGATATGTACACGGATACAAACGGCCAAACCAGTACCCAGATTGATCCGACAACATTTGGGCTGACGGGAACGGCATACCTCGACCGTAGCTGTGAGGAGGCTCTGCGGGCGGCCAGCCACGATGGCATACTTGCTGCGCCGAGATCTACAGAACCAAATGGATTACCCTTGTTAGGCTTGTTGGCGGTGTAAGTTCGCCTCCACCATGCAAACCCACATTAGCTGAACGAGTTCACTATTCGCTGTTTGCTTCTGAGCCTTGCGCAGGACGATCCGGCGCAGGAGTTTCTTTTTGCCCTAACCTTCCTGCGCGCTTGGCTGCTTCGCGAAGCACAAATTCGATGTGCGCGTTGACGCTGCGCAACTCGTCTGCCGCCCAGTGTTCGAGTATGTCGTACAGTGCCTGGTCAAGGCGGAGTGGAAACTGTTTTTTCGCCATGTTGCGCCGAACTCAATACAGCGTGCCGGTGTTGATAATCGGCTGTGCAGAGCGTTCGGATGTGATGGATACCATCAGGTTGTTGACCATGTTGGCCTTGCGTTCTTCATCCAATTCGATGATGTTTTCTTCCTCCAGGCTTTTGATCGCCATCTTGACCATGCCCACTGCACCCTCCACAATCAATCCCCGCGCGGCGACGATCGCGGCCGCCTGCTGGCGCTGCAGCATCGCTCCCGCGATTTCTGTCGCGTACGCTAGGTGGGTAAAGCGGGCTTCCACCACCTCGACCCCCGCGACCTGTAGCCGCTGCTGCAGTTCCTGCGCCAGTTCTTCCGAGATCTCGGCAGCATTGCCGCGCAAGGAATGCTGATCGTGTTCATACGCGTCGTAAGGGTACCGGGATGCCACATGGCGTAGTGCAGTTTCACTTTGGATCTGCACAAATTTTTCATAGTTCTCGACGTCAAAAAGCGCCTTGGCGGAATCGATGACGCGGTATACGACAACGGCGGCGACTTCAATCGGGTTGCCGTTAATGTCGTTGACCTTCAGGATCTCGCTGTTAAAGTTGCGCACGCGCAGCGAGATGCCTCGCCTAGTGGTAAGCGGAAAGCACCACCACAACCCGCTTTTGCGCACTGTACCCAGGTAACTGCCGAAAAACATGACGGCGACCGCCTTGTTGGGCTGCAGCGTAAAAATCCCCGATGCGATCGCGGCCAGCAAAAGCAGCGCGATCACCGCCTCCGAAAGTTGATGATTAATCATCTCTTCGTATGCATATCCTGCGAGCAGGATCGCGACAAGCAGTGCGAGAAATCCGTTCATTGCAAATACGCGGCGTTCTTTCATTGTGGCATACACTCCCTGGATGTGTATTGTAAAACCGCATGATGTCATTATGGTATCACTTTGATATAGAATTGCAATTGCTGTGAATAGTCGGCTGTTGAAAATGACCCCTGGGTTTCTTACGATAAGTTCAGGACATGTCAATGATTTCGATCCACAGGAGGATATGACAAGAAACAGGCGACGATCCTGTTCTTCACGCATGTGCTCCACGATGCGCAAGAGATCACTGACGACATGATACTGGTCCACTGCGGTCGGGTGACCTCATCATACGAACGGGAAGCAAAATTGACGAGAACCAAAAGATATGTAAAATAAGCATTAGTGTCAGCACTCTTTGGTGTTGAGTGCTAATTCGATGCCGTATGCATCACGGGGACGCCAAATGCACATTGAGACTGGGTGAAAGGGGACTTTCCTATGCAAAAAACGCCATTTAAAGCGGAATCGAAGCGGATGTTAGAGTTGATGATTAATTCCATTTACTCTCATCGGGGAATTTTTCTGAGGGAATTGATTTCAAACGCGAGCGATGCGATTGATAAGATCTACTACAAGGCGCTGACGGATCAAAACTTAGTCTTTGATCAAGATAATTACTACATAAAGGTGGCGGCTGATAAGGCCACCCGAACATTGACGATTTTGGATACTGGCATTGGCATGTCCAAAGATGAACTCGAAAATAACCTTGGCGTGATTGCCCAAAGCGGGTCTTTGACTTTTAAGCGGGATAATGAAGCGAAAGATGGGCATGACATTATCGGGCAATTTGGTGTCGGTTTTTATTCCGCATTTATGGTTGCGGACGAAGTCACGGTCATCAGCAGAGCATTAGGGGGCGAAACTGCGTTTAAGTGGGAATCGTCCGGGGTGGACGGATACACGATTGCGGCAGATCAAAAGGATGCCGTGGGTACGGAGATTATTTTAAAAATCAAAGAGAGTACAGAAGACGAGAACTACGACGATTACCTGGACGAGTATCGATTGAGATCGATGATTAAGAAGTACTCTGATTTCATCCGTTATCCGATAAAAATGGATGTAACGAAGCATAGGCCGAAGGAAGGCAGTGAAGGCGAATTCGAAGAATACCGGGAAGAACAAACGATCAACAGCATGGTTCCGATTTGGAGAAAGAATAAGAATGAGCTCACGGATGAAGACTATGAAAATTTCTACATGGAGAAGCATTACGGCTTTGACAAGCCCTTAAAACATATCCACATCAGCGTAGATGGCGCTGTGAGCTATAACGCCATCTTGTATATCCCTGAGAAGACCCCCTTTGACTATTATACAAAGGAATATGAAAAGGGATTGGAGCTGTATTCAAACGGTGTGCTCATCATGAGCAAAAGCCCAGACCTGCTTCCGGATTATTATAGCTTTGTCAAAGGCATGGTCGATTCGGAAGATTTGTCGCTGAACATATCCAGAGAGATCCTGCAACAAGATAAGCAACTCCAATTAATCGCGAAAAACATCAAGAGTAAAATTACCAGTCAATTGCAACGCCTGTTAAAGGACGACAGAGAGAAGTATGAAACGTTTTACAAGTCTTTTGGCACACAGTTGAAGTACGGGGTTTACAGTGATTATGGAAGTAACAAAGACGTGTTGCAGGATCTCCTGATGTTTTACTCGTCGAAAGAAAAGAAAATGGTCACTTTGGATGAATACGTTTCACGAATGCCGGAAGAGCAAAAGTACATTTATTACGCGGCCGGCGATACGTATGAAAGGATAGAGAAGTTGCCCCAGACCGAACTTGTGATCGATAAGGGGTATGAGATTTTGTACCTAATTGAAGATATCGACGAGTTCGCCATCAAAATGCTGACAACGTACAAAGAAAAGGAATTCAAGTCGGTGTCCAGCGGCGATTTGGGCATTGAAGTTGACGAGAGTCAGGAGCAGACGGAGCAAGAGGCGCATGAGAACCAAGCCATGTTTGACGAAATGAAAAAGATTCTGGCCGACAAGGTGAAGGATGTCAGGATCTCCAAGCGACTCAAGAACCACCCTGTATGCTTAACGGCTGACGGCGAACTCACCATTGAAATGGAGAAGGTGCTGAAAGCCATGCCGAACAACCAAAACGTCAAGGCTGAAAAGGTGTTGGAATTCAACATCAACCACGATGTGTTTCAATCGTTAAGAGCGGCTTTTGAACACGACAAGGAGAAATTGACTCTCTACACGAATCTGCTCTACAATCAAGCACTGCTCATTGAAGGACTGCCAATCCATGATCCGGTCGATTTTACCAACGATATTTGCAAAATCATGGTGTGATTCAAGGCCGCGGCAGAAACTGCCCCTTAGAGCGAAGAGGAGCATCTTCTCGATGCTCCTTTGTTGCTGTATTGACAGTCAGTTGAGAAAGGTCGCCAGTTCCTTTGAGGCAGGGCATAGACGGACTCCACCCGCGCTTGGCAGGTTGTGGCGCCGGATCACCTCTGACACGCAGGGATGCCAGTAGTCTGCATCCGCGAAGCATTGCCCATAGGCGGTCGCGTCGGCAAATAGGGCCCGCCGCGCGTAGAACCTCCGGAGGGTTTCCAGATCGCGTTGGATGAAGAATCAACTCGCCACACGCCTCTTCAGGATTTCAACTTCTCCGACATGGAATGAAACTCATCCTCGTCGATCTCGCCCCGCGCGAAGCGGGCCCGAAGGATCTCTTGCGCGTTGTCCCGGTGAGCTTCACCCGTGAAGGCACGTCCTTGAAATAAACGAACCAGCAACCACACAGCCGCGGCCAGTATCAACAGCCCAAAAATGCTGCTCCCCAGCATCATGATCCAGCCATAATTCCCCCATCCGCCGTTTTCAAAAAAACCGTACATCATGATTCTCTCGCCTCCTTGGCCATATTCGTGTTCCCAATTACATCTTCAGCATGCAAAGCTTTCCGTTCAGGAAACGACCAGACGTCGGACATGTTCAATGACGTTCGCCTCCCTAAAGTGCGCGCCTGATGGAGACGAACGTCGCCGCACAACAAAGCCGGGTATCTCGCGGAGTCAGCCAACGAGGATCTGCCCATACATTCCTTGTGCAGCATGGCCGGGATATTGGCAGATGTAGTTGTACTTACCCGACTGACTGGCAGTAAAGGTGGTCGTAGCGATCGGATACTGGTCCTTGTTGGCCGCCGGAATCGGTGCAATGAACGACCCTGGATAAATCCCGCCCTGCATCATGGACATGTACGCATAGGGTGGCTGCGCCTGCGTAATCTCGAATCCGTGCGGCATGCCGATATCCCCGTTCACCAACTCGATCGCGACCTGAGCTCCCTTAGGTACATGGAGGGTGGGATTGATCAGCCCTCCGATGACAAACCTGTCGTCCGCTCCCGCCATCATCGGTCCTGCGAGCGCAACAATCTTGACCGATTGTCCTGCGTAAGTGATTGAGTTGTTGGCCTTATCGACGGTCGCGTTCCGCAAAGATGCGTTCATGTCGTGTTCTGCAGAAGGCGGTTTGACGGTGCCCACTTGACGAGAGAAACCAGTCATCATAGAACCCATCGCGTTGCCCCAGCCACTTCCGTTTGTAGGGGAAGCGCCGCCTGGTCCAACTGCCTGACCCATCATGCCAGCCCAGCCACTGTTGTTCGATGGGGCGTTTGATACAGAGTCGCCGCCAAAATTGGTGACGGCAAAAATTTGCGATATGGTCAGCCCTCCGATGGCAAGACCGACTAACAGAGTTGGAACCAAGATCGTACTCCGTCTCATTCAGAATCTCCCCATTTCTTGAGTATGCGTTTATCTTAGATCTGAAGTGTGTAGAAAGTTTGTGCATGGATATCGCTGATCACGCTATTTGAAGGAGAGTTTCTTAACGTCAACCACGCCCTGCGGACGGATCGGTTAAGGTGGCCCGCAATCGGATCGTCGGACATTCAACCATGATCCTGCGCGAGAGGCATTGGCACACAATGTTGATGTCCGTATGAAAAAGATCAGAGAGGAAGCCAGATAGACGGTGGCCGGCAAATGCTTGGCCTCCATACTTTCTTCACACATCCCCGGTACGATGACTGCATGAAAGAAAGGATATATCGTGAAACTGAAACATTGGGTTCCACCATCGATTGTCACTGCGTCCGTTTGATTGCGGGCGGTTACGGCATGATGGGTGGTGGCGCTCAGGGCGCCAACCGCTCTCTGGTCAGCAATGCGCAGCTGAGTCAACTGGTTCGACAGGGTGAAGCGGGTGCGATCATCAATCGCAAAACGAACACCGTTACGTACAAGGGTCAAAATGTGACGCTCGTGGCGCTCGCTTCGCCGCACGGGAAACCCAAGAGGACGTGGGAGATCGATGGATTGGTCAACCCTACGGTGGTGGTATCGTCCAAGGCACAAGTCCGTGTTACACTCGTCAATACAGACTGGGGCTACATGCATGGGTTTGAGGTCACCACAACGCTGCCGCCCTACCCGTTCATGTCCAGGATGTTCATCAATAATGACTTTATCCTGATGCCGCTTCCTCGGATTCGTAGAAGACGGCGCAAAGCCACGTTTCGCGACCGGCGGGTGCGCGGACGTGGCTTTTCAAGGGAGGTGAACGGGATGCAAAGGCGTATCCTGGCGGTCGATGACGAAGCTCCCATGCGTCGCCTGATCCGGATTTATCTCAATGAAGCGGGATATGAAGTGGGCGAGGCGGGAGACGGGCTGTCCTGCCTGAGAGAACTGGATGCAGAATTGTTTCATCTGGTTGTGCTCGATGTCATGATGCCTGGGATGGATGGGATCGAGACGTGCCGACGAATCCGCAAACAGAACCGGGATATTCCAATCCTTATATTGACGGCGAGAGATGCGGTGGAACACAAGGTTGCAGGCCTCAAGGCGGGTGCGGATGACTATCTGGTCAAACCGTTTGACGGACGGGAACTGGCCGCGCGCGTCGAGAGTCTGTTGCGGCGCGCGTATCGCAATGACGGACCGATGTACGACATTCCCGGACTGCGTCTGCGGGTGGATGTTGAGAATCGGGAGGCTTTTGTGGGCAGCCATGCTTTGAACCTGACACCCAAGGAGTTTGAGATCCTGGTGCTGTTCGTCAAGCGGCCAGGGCACACATTTGCCCGTGAACAGCTGCTTGATCTGGTATGGGGAGTGGAATACGACGGCGATATTCGCACAGTCGATACGCACATCAAGAACATGCGGGAGAAGTTGCGGTCAGCCGGAATCGAGAGCGATCCGATCGCGACTGTTTGGGGCGTCGGGTACAAGTTTGAGGTGTCGATATGATTCGCAGGAGCATCGCCATTAAGATCGGTCTGTCCATCCTCGGGCTGATCGCGGTGGATCTTCTGGCTCTCTACTGGTCTTTGCATCAGTTGATCAGTCATGTGCTGGTGTCCGGCGGCGCAGGACAGGTCACATCGGCGCGGGTCGAGTTATTGCTCATTCTGTCGGCGGTTGGCGCCATTCTTCTGGCGACCGGATTGACCGTGTTCCTGTCACAGCGGTTGGCTCAGCCGCTTGTCCGGATGATCCATGTCACACATGAGATCGGGCAGGGCCATCTTGATGTGCGTGTGCCTGTGCGGGGCGACGATGAAGTGGCGCGGTTGGGAGAGGCCATCAACGAACTGGCCAGACGTTTGCAGCGACTGGATGCTTCACGGAAAGAATTTTTGGCTGATGTGGCTCATGAACTGCGGACGCCGCTCACGTATGTACGGGGATACAGTCAGGTTGTCGCCGACGGACTTGCGAGAACAGAGGAGGAGAAGCAGGAGTATCTGCGGCTTATCCGCGATGAGACGGACCGCGTCCTGCACCTGATCGAGGATTTATTTACTTTAGCGCAAGCGGATGAAGGGATCCTGCGCATCACCAGGGAAACCGCTGACATCGGAGAACTGGCGATACGCGTCGCACAGCGCATGAGACCCAAGATGGAGGAAAAGGGCCTCGGGCTGAGTGTATCGTCACCACCGGACTTGACGGCGGCTGTCGATGTCGCCCGCATGGAGCAGGTGTTATTTAACCTTCTCGACAACGCGTTTCGGTATACGTCAGCGCCGGGGCAGGTCAACATCGCCATTCGGCAAAGGGGGAACTCGATCCAGATTGCCGTGCGTGACACTGGTATGGGGATCCCACAGGCGGACTTGCCCTTTGTATGGGAGCGTCTCTATCGAGTGGACAAATCCCGCTCCCGCCAGCAGGGTGGAACGGGACTGGGGTTGGCCATGGTGAAACGCATCGCTGAGTTGCATGGCGGCACCGTCGAAGCAGCCAGTGAGGAGGGGACTGGAACGACGATGATCATCGTCATTCCGGCCAAGGCGATTGGGTCACAGCAATAGGGATCATGCGGGTCTGGCCTGAAAATCGGCGCAGGCGTAGTTTCTTCCCGGTTGTTGGTGCTGCGTAAATGAGATTTTGCTTCGCAAAACTCAGGCATGAAAGTCTGGCTCGGATATACAGCGTAGATCAGGGGGTGAAGGCGATGCGACGAAGCGGATGGATTGCGGCGGGTGGTCTGGTGTTTCTAGGGCTGTTGTGCCTGATAGCGGCGGGCAGTGCATGGAACAGAGGCCCGATGGGATGGATGATGTTCTCGATGCCTTTGGTGATGACACTGTTTCTCCTTGTGCTGATGCTCCTCGTCGTTGTTCTCGGAACGACTGCATACCGTCTCATGGCTCAGAGTGCAAGGGAAGTTTTGCGGTGCCAGGCTTGCGGACGCAAACTCGAATCATCGTGGCGTCTGTGTCCGTATTGTGGAGAACGCACCCCCTCTTCAGGCGATCACTCGCGTCAGTTGGACGCTGATTAGATGTCCATGGCGCAGGCGCGCCGCCGTCAACAGGAGGAAAAATGAGTCTTTCCGGGTAGCTCAATCCGCGAGCCTTCTTTCTGATCGGTCCATCCGGTCCATCGTATCCGTTTGTTATTTTACGCCCAAGGCATGTCAGTTACGGAAGGCTACAAGAGCCCACACGGTTTCCACTGCTCAGAATGGCCACGTTCCCGCAAGCCATCCATACGTTGCCGACCCCAAACAGGATATCGCAAACGCAAATGTAAACCATCTCGACCGTGATTCCAGGGCATAGAAAATCATCATCAAAGTGACAACCGTTGCTCCAAGAACCGTCAGCATATAGCTTCTCCCCCTATCCCGGAAAATCGCCGCAGGCGCATTTTCTTCCCGGTTGTTGGTGGCGCGCAAGTGAGATTTTGCTTCGCAAAAAAATCCAGCATGAAAGTCTATCCTGACAAGCACTCACTGTACTAGCTGCGTCTCACCGAGGCGCATTTTAATGACAGCTTCAGGTATCGGCGGCAACGCCGCGAGCCGCCTGAATGGCTTCCCAGCCTTCTTTGACCACGAAGTACAGCAGGGCCAAGGCGGAGACGCCGTCCACCCTTGGTTTTGCCCGAAGAAACCAGAGAGGCTCGCCCCGTGCGCCACGAAGAATGCGCCGCCACGGCTGAGTCCCCCTGGCTACCGCCGCCATGCAGGTCATCCGGGACGCATGCGACGGTAGCTTGTCAACCCAACCGACCTGTCGTTCCTACCGTACGGTGCCGGACCCGTTCGCCGCTAAACCGTCGTACCATTTATTTGCCCACCGTTGCACTTCGTCCATCATGGGTTCCAAATCGCGCCCTTTTTCGGTCAGTTCATACTCCACCCGAACAGGAATGTCGGGATAGACCGTCCGTTTGACGATGCCGACGGCTTCCAACTCTCTAAGTCGTTTGGACAGCATCCGGTCGTTCAAGAGAGGAATCAGTTGCGCGATTTCGGAAAAACGATGCTGTCCGAATAGGATCGCCCGGATGATCAAGCCGGTCCAGCGTTTCCCCAACAGGGTAAAGGCCGCTTCAAATTTCGGGCATATTTTCACGTTCATCATAGACCTCCTTCTTTCCAGCAACTAATTTTAGTATAGCACTTGACAAAACATAAGTCGATATTCTATAGTTCTAATTGCCGAGTGACTTATTTTTAGAATGTGACTTACTTACGGTAAGTCAGTGTGTGGCTGGTCAGAGTCGTTCGGTGTCAAACCCAGCGCATCGTCACCGTGGCGAAATGGTTCGGAAACGGGGGTGATGGCGAAACGTATTTCGGAAACAAGAATGCTTCAGATTCACAACCATCATTCAGGAGGGATTCATATGCAGACGATTGCTGTCATTGGAACAGGAAATATGGGCCGTGGTCTCGCCAAAGTTTTACATGAAGCCGGGTATGCCGTCCATTTGGGATCGCGGGATGCGTCTCGTGCGGCGCAAGCGGCCGAAGAAGTGGGACGGGGTGTAACCGGACTCGGCAACACGGATGCCGTTCGCAACGTGGATGTGGTCATTTTGGCCATTCCCTTTGAACAGGACAACGCCACACTTCGGGAACTGCGGCCGTACCTGGCGGGAAAGATTGTGATTGACATCGCCAATCCACTGAATGCTTCGTTCGATGGACTGACCACGTCACCCGGAACGTCGGCGGCTGAACTGACGGCGCAACAATTGCCGGAGTCCCGCGTCGTTGGAGCGTTTAAAAACACACTAGCCGCCGTATTTGATAACCCGGTGTTCGATGGACAACAAAGCACCGTCTTTGTGGCGGGAGATGATGAAGACGCGAAGCAGACCGTGTTGAAACTGGTGGACTCACTGCCTTTTATGGCGATCGATGCGGGTTCCCTTGCCGCAGCGCGGACGCTCGAACACATGTCCGTTTTGTTGATCCAGGTCTCGCAACGCCAGCAGTACAACTGGCGCGCGGCGTATCGTATTCTGTCCTGACGTTTCACGGCTGCCGACACTCTCATACAGAGCAAATGTATTCATGGGAATGGCGCTTATGAGAATGTCGACAGACAGAGTTAACCATGAATGTAAATAGAGGAGGATTGTATCATGCTAAGCACGGGTTTGTTGGTGGTCCGCATCATCGTCGGGTTGACCATGGTCGGGCACGGAACACAGAAACTGTTCGGTTGGTTCGGAGGCTATGGATTAAAAGGAACAGGCGGGTGGTTGGAGTCGATCGGCGTCAAACCCGGCGTGTTCATGGCATTTCTTGCGGGACTCAGTGAAGCGGCAGGCGGTATTTTACTTGGAGTTGGCTTCCTTATGCCCGTTGCGGCGGCGCTGATCATCATCCCCATGCTTGTTGCCATCTTCACTGTGACAGGAAAGAACGGCTACTGGATCACCGCCAATGGGTTCGAGTACAACTTTGTCCTGATCGCAGTCGCCGTCAGTTTGGTCCTTACCGGACCGGGGCAATTTGTTCTGCATGGTTGAGTCAAACGACAGACAGGAGGACGCACGCATGAACGAGTCTCTCTTTTACCAAGTGCGCAGTCCCCTGGAGCGGGGAGCGGGGCAGTCCTATCCTGCCCTGCTCTGCATGCACGGCATGGGCAGTGACGAGCGCAGCATATTGAGCGTAATGGACGGGATGGAATCAGCAAGCTACGTCTTTGGCATCAGAGGTCATCTACTGCAACCGCCCGGGTTTGCCTATTTCACGATCGAGGGGTATGGGAAACCGCATCGCCACTCGTTTGACGAAGCGGTTGCACGACTTAGCGCCACCATACACGACATTGTAAACAAGTACCCCATAGATCCAAATCGGGTGTTTCTTGCAGGGTTCAGCCAGGGTTCGATTCTCGCCATGACACTCGGTTTGCTGCCGGGAAGTCGTATTCGCGGTCTCGCGGCGCTCAGTGGGTACATTCCCGGTTTTGTCACTGACGACTATTCGCTGCAGTCTCTTCACGGCATGTCGGTGTTCATCGCCCATGGTACGGCCGATCCTGTCTTTCCCGTACAATGGGCCGATCGCAATGCCGACGTGTTTCGCTCGGGTGGGGCGGATGTCACCCAATGCGTGCATGATCACGGTCACTACGTATCAGAGGAAACAAGGACGGATCTGATTCGGTGGTATGAAATCCAGGTGGGAAAGGCAGGGGAACATCGATGATGCCATCGTTATTTGTCACGCACGGCGCACCCTCGTTGGTGCTGGAGCAGAGCGAGTATGCCCGCTTCCTGCGTGAAGCGTTGCCGGCGCGACTTGAACAACCGCGCGCCGTGGTGCTGTTCACGGCGCACTGGGAGGCAGATACGCAGCAGGTGGGATCCGGGTTGCGGCCCGCAACCATGCACGACTTCTATGGCTGGCCCGAGGAACTGTATCAGATCACCTACCCTGCGAGCGGCGATCCGGACGGCGCGCGTGCCATCAGGGATCTGCTGCGCAAAAACGGCGTACGCGCCGAGTTGGACGACCTGCGCGCCATGGATCACGGAACGTGGGTTGTGATGAGCATGCTCTATCCGGATGCCGGCGTTCCCGTCATCCAGATGTCCGTGAATCCCCATTTGTCCAATGCCGAACAGTATCAAATAGGGCGCGCGCTGGCCGTCCTGAAGTCAGAGGGGTATCTGATCATCGGAAGCGGCGCCACGGTGCACAATTTACGCGCTTTGGACTGGGATGCGACATCCGTGGAGTCATGGACGGCCGAGTTTGACGCGTGGGTTGGCGAGCGCTTGCTGTCATGGAACCTGG
>JAJZCB010000120.1 GCA_021846285.1 Bacillota bacterium | reverse complement strand
TCCTTTTCACGACGTAACCAACTCACCTTATTATGAGGAGGAACACGCTTGAGAATTCGCGGCAGAGACAAAGTTCCCGCGTTGCTCGAGATGGCCGCGCCGATTCTGGTTGACGCCGAACAGGATATGGTCTTGCCCGCTGGCTGGCTGACCGGTTACGACCGCCTGTGCCTGGAGGTGGGTTGCGGTCGGGGATCGTTTATCTGTCAAATGGCCGACCATGCGCCAAACACTCTGTTTGTAGCATTTGAGAAGTTTCTTGAGATCATTGCCCGAGCCGCCGCGCTGGCCACTGCGCAGGGTCTGCAAAATGCCCGCTTCATCCGCACAGATGCGGCAAAAGCAGAAATGGTATTGCCGCTCCATGCGTTCCATGTGATCTACCTCAATTTTTCCGATCCTTGGCCGCGCAGACGCAACGACATTAAGCGACTCACACACCAACGCTATTTGCAGATCTATAAAAAACTGCTGACGGCTGACGGATGGTTAGAGTTCAAGACCGACAACGCGACGTTTTTTGAATGGTCTGTCGGATCATTCCAGAAAGCGGGGTGGAGCGTGCAAGCCATCGACACGAATGTGTCGAACACCGCCCCACCTGGAGAGGAAATGTCTGCTAAATACGCACAAACGGAGTATGAACGGCGGTTTCGCGGTCTGGGAATCCCGATTCGACACCTGCGCGCTGTTCCCGCTACGCTCTCCGGAACAGAGCCTCCGACTCACTGACATAAGTGGGACTGGCCCCACATATACACTTAGGGAACAAGCCTTTTCCCTGGGAGGGTGGCCAGTTGAAAAACAGGATGTGGAGTGATCTGAAATCAGACTTTAGCGGTTCTCCATTGGTTTTGGGCGTGATTGTGGCCTTTGTGGTATCGCTGTTATGCACGTTGGTCATGGCCGGCATTTATACCTGGACCACCATTTCAGAATCGACGCTCCCCTATACCGCCTATACGATCAACGCCATTTCCGTTCTGTTTGGCGCCGTCTTTGCAGCCCGCAGCGCCGGGATTAAAGGCTGGTACTACGGTGGTGTTACCGCGCTCCTGTTTAGCGCCATGTTGGCTGTCGTCGGAAGTCTGGTCGATCTCAGCGCCGCCTTTCAGTTGGAGACCGTTGTCCGCATCGCCATTTTAGGGTTGATCGGGTCGTTTGGCGGAATGGTCGGAGTCAATCTCAAGCGATGATTCCCGGATAACCGCCGCCGCAATAAAGGCGGCTATCGCTTGGCGCGAGAGTCGCCTTTATCACTTTTGTCTGCGCCATTACAAAGCAGTCAAGATGATCGGACCATCAGGGGTAATTGCGAGTGTATGTTCATACTGCGCGGATAGGGAGCCGTCCACAGTACGGGCGGTCCACCCGTCAGCACCGATTTGCGCCTTGAATGCGCCCAAATTTAACATTGGTTCAATGGTAAGGCACATTCCCTCGCGCAGTTCCATCCCTCTTCCGGCGCTTCCATAGTGCGGAACCACCGGATCCTCATGCATCTCCCGACCGATGCCATGGCCCGCAAACTGCCTGACTACGGCCAGTCCGCACGCTGTCGCAAACGTCTCAATCGCATGCGCGATGTCGCCAATCCGATTTCCGGGAACCGCTTTCGCTATTCCGAGGAAGAGCGCCGTTTCGGTCGCGCGAAGCAGTCTTTGCGCATCTTCAGACACCTTGCCAACTGCGTATGACCATGCGGAATCAGCAAGCCATCCTCGTCGATTGACGACCATGTCAATCGTCACGATATCCCCTTCGACCAGCGGCTCATGCGATGGGAAGCCGTGACAAATCACATCGTTGACCGACGCGCAGGTGGCATAAGGGTATCCATGATAGCCTTTCTGCTCTGGAGTAGCGCCATTCTCCCGCAGGTACTGCTCAACAAACTGGTCAATCTCCCAGGTGGATACTCCGGGGCGGACGCGTTTGCCAATCTCCTGATGACACGATGCGAGCAGTTTGCCTGCGTCTCGCATCAGGGCAATCTGCTCGGGAGTTTTGATCGTCACCATCAGTTAATCTTTGCGAACGGCATTGATCGCACTGCGTTCAAACGTGACTTCCGTGTCGCCTGCGATGCGCAGTCTCACAGTACTGCTGTCAATCGCCGTAATATTTCCATGCATCCCGCCGATTGTTACGACGTGATCCCCTGTTTGCAGCGACTGCAGCAGTGAGTTGCGTTCGCGTTGACGCCTCTGTTGCGGGCGAATAAGCAGGAAGTAGAATACAACAAAGATCAAAACCAGCGGCAAATACTGGACCAAAGCACTGCTTTGCATAGCATCATCTCCCTTTGGATTACAGATTGGATTCTCACACCTGAGTTTTGCGAAGCAAAATCGCAAAGCTTCGCGTCGTCGATCATGCTGCAGGACAGCCTAACTCAGCTATACAGGGTAGGACGTCGTGTCATCATTATAACCGTATGCATTGTAAAATGCCTTGCGCAAAACGAGAAATGTTCCATTTTCGATGGACATGCGGATATCTTCCATGAGCTTCACCAAAAAGGCCACATTGTGATAGGAGGTGAGACGGATGCCGAACGTCTCGTCAGCTTTGATCAAATGCCGAATATATGCCCGCGAGTAGTTTTTGCATACGTAACAGGCGCAGTTTTCATCGAGCGGACCGTAATCTCTTGCATACGCGGCGTTGCGCACGACAAGTTTTCCGCGCGAAGTGAACACCGTGCCGTTGCGTGCGATCCTCGTAGGCAAGACGCAATCGAACATATCGACGCCTCGCATGACACCTTCGAAGAGATCGTCCGGAGCGCCGACACCCATCAGATATCGCGGCCTGTCCTGCGGCATCCATTGCGTCGTGGCCGCCAATACCTCATGCATCAACGGTTTCGGCTCTCCGACGCTGAGGCCTCCGATGGCATACCCGGGAAAGTCCATATCCGCCAGCTGCAGTGCGGCCTGCTTGCGTAGATCCAGATCCATGCCACCCTGAATAATGCCAAAGAGCGCCTGCTCATCAGGACGTCGGTGAGCCGATTGCGAGCGCTTGGCCCATCTCGCTGTCCTCTCCAGAGACAACCGCACGTATTCGCGGTCAGCCGGATACGGGGAACACTCGTCAAACGCCATGATGATGTCGGCGCCCAAAGCATTCTGCACCTGTATGGATTTTTCCGGGCTTAAGAAACGTTTTTCACCCGAAATGTGGGAGCGGAATTCCACGCCTTCTTCAGAGATTTTCCGAAGCGGCGACAAGCTGAACACCTGAAAGCCCCCACTGTCCGTCAGGACGGCGCGCGGCCAGTTCATAAACTTGTGCAGTCCGCCCGCTTCCTGTACAATGTCTTCCCCAGGACGCAGATGCAGATGGTATGTATTGGACAGAATAATATGCGCGCCGATAGCGATCAGCTCGTCGGGACTCAGTGTCTTGACTGTCGCCTGTGTTCCCACGGGCATGAAGACTGGCGTTTCAATCACGGCGTGGGGCGTCCGAATCCTTCCGCGGCGCGCGCCAGACTTTGGACAGGCGGCAAGTAAAGTGAATGATAACGCACTCATGGTAACAAACCTTCCTCGTCTGAAGAATTCGCGAGCAGCCAATTCGGGTCTCTTTACACGATAAACATGGCGTCACCGAAACTATAGAACCGATACCCCTGCAAAACCGCAGTCTCATACGCGCGCAGCAGGCGTTCTCGTCCAACGAGAGCCGAAACGAGCATCAGCAGCGTGGATTTGGGCAAGTGGAAATTGGTTACAAGCGCGTCAGTCACGTGAAACGGGAAGCCAGGAACTATAAAGATGTCCGTGTATCCAGAGTATTCCCTGCCTGCGCTTCGCGCGGACCCGTCGCCATAATCGGCCCTGTTGCGAATGAGCCAGGCAGACTCAAGAGCCCGCACGGTGGTGGTTCCAACACAGACCACTCGTCCTCCCCGCGCCTTTGTCTCATCTGCAGCGAGGAGAGTATCTTCTGAAACGGTGTACCATTCCTCGTGCATGCGGTGTTCCTCCACCCGCTCACTTTGCACTGGACGGAAGGTGCCAAGCCCGACGTGCAGCGTGATGTATTGGACGCCCACGCCTTTTGCCCGAATTCTATCCAATAATTCGGGAGTGAAATGAAGTCCTGCCGTTGGCGCGGCCACGGAACCCCGTTCCCTGGCGTAGACCGTCTGATAGCGCTCTGGATCTTCCAGATACCCCGTGATGTAAGGCGGCAGCGGCAAGCGTCCAAGTGTCTCCAGCAGGGCGTCAAACGCCTCTCCGCTCGCCGAAAATTCCACTACTCGTGCGCCATCCTCGCGCACACCAGTCACTGTGGCCGCCAACTCGCCCCCGCCAAACGCGATCCGCTGACCGAGTTTGACGCGTTTAGCCGGACGCAGCAACACCTCCCAGGCGCCTGCGCTCGCCAGCGGACGCAACAACAACAGTTCGATCACAGCGCCGGTCGTTTCCTTGACTCCGATCAAGCGCGCAGGAATGACGCGCGAATTATTGGCGATGAGCAGATCACCTGCCCGCAACAGGCGCGGCAAGTCAAAAAAGTGACCATGTTCAACAGCGCCTGTGGTTCTGTTCAGCACCATGAGCCGAGAATCACTGCGAACGGGCGTTGGGCTTTGCGCTATCAAATGCTCCGGCAGGGTAAACTGATAGTCGTCTGTATTCATGGAAAACAGTCACCGCCTGACTAAAGCACTATAACATAGCCGTCTGCGCGAACAAAGCTGGATGACAAGAGAGGACTCGCCGCATCATTCAGTGGTGCACAGTTCGCATTCTCTGGCGTCATTGAATCCATAGTCGTACCGCAGTCGGCTAATTCCCCCCACCATCCTTGTTCTTGTGATGATGTTTGCTCTTGTGATCGGACTTGTTCTTGTGATCTGACTTGCCGTGCCCATGTTGCCCAGCGCTGTTGCCTATAATGCCGAGCCCACCGCCCACTGATGCATCAGATCCGTTTCCGGACCCAGTTCCGGACCCAGTTCCGGACCCAGTTCCGGACCCAGTTCCAGTTCCAGTTCCGGTCCCAGTTCCAGATCCGTTTCCGCTATCGACAGAGCCACCTTGCGGCGCGCCGCCACTCTGATCTCCCGCGCCAGAACCTGCAGATAATCCGGTTCCTCCGATGATCTCCTTCTGTCCTGGATGTTGTGACTTATGCTGATCCGCAGGCGCGTGATGTTGTCGATCTTTGTGTGAGTGCCTGTGTCGCTTCCGAGTCCCTTGTGATTTCGCAAGACCATGGCTCTGGTCTGAAGATGAACCATGGCCAGCTTTCACACCCACCCTCGTTCCCGTCAGTGAATGCGTCATTCCCGGAGTCAGGGGCACCGTCGTTCCTGTGCCCACAGTAATGCCTGATCCGACGTTCCGATGGTGGTGTGGCGCACGTTTTGCGCCGTCGCCAATGTCGTTCGAGTTACTGCCCTGCTCATTCTTGTCATGGCCAGAACGTTTATTATCGGGCCCCTTAGCGCCATGGGAAACAAGTACGCCAGACCCACCACTTGAATGAGAGTCCGCGCCCGATCCCTGTTTCACTGCCGGCGTTTCAGGATGACTGTCAGACGAACCCCCACCCGGCGCGCCATTGACGTCAGATCCTGAATGGTTCTTCGGATGAAGTTTTTCTGAAGACTGGGCGGGGTTTCCGTTTTTGTCTCCCCCATTCTGTCGTGCCGCCACTGTCGATCCAACGTTCACGCCGACATGCCCCACAAGTTGTCCTCCGCCTGTCGGAGTATCGGTTGCCTGGGAAGGCAGCGGCGGCAAGTCAGCAGGCAGTTGAGGCGCTGACGGAGTCTCCGGTGGTTCCGTTTCACTGTTCGCCAGGTTCACGTGTTGCGTCGTGAGCGGTTGCGATTCACCCTTATGGCCGACACCTTGTGTCGTCACGATCGAGGTCTTGGAAACCTGCGCATTGGGTTTGGCCCCCACCGTCACGTCAGCCTTGCTCTCCGTCGTCGTATGGGATTTGGCCCTGCTCTCCGTCGTCGTATGCGATTTGGCCTCCGTCTCGATCTCCGCCGTCGCTACGGCCTGGAGCGCAGCCTCCAGGCTTGTATCCTTCTGCAACCGATCCAGCACATCCGTCAGTTGCTTCTCACCACCAAGCGCCTTCGCCAAATGTCCATGCACAATATCGGTCCACGACACAGGTCGACCCGCACGCTTCGCCTCTATATAGAGTGCGAGTCTCCCCGGAGTGACGTGGTAAGCCAAAGCGGCCCTGAACACCCGCTTTTGCACGGCGAAGGACACCAAATTGTAATCCTTATGGCCAAGCGCCGCCTTGACTTCTTGGTCGACTCGTTGCATAACGTCCGTTAGCGCGCTCTGGGGAGCGCCATTTTGCCCAGCACTCGTTACGATGACAGAAGCATGGGACTTGACCATGCCCAAACGCAGGAGTTCACGCAGGTATATCTGAATTGCCTTCCCAATGGGATCGCCAATCATAGTCAGTTGTTTTATAGCGAGTGCGCCGTCGGCGTCCAGAGCGGTGACGGCGACTACCTGCTGCGCCTTGTCCACTGAGAATTCGACGCTAGGATTGACGTCGACGGACACATACACATAAGGAGCCGCAGCCGCGGGAACCACCCTGGACAAAGTGATCACGGTTGCCACAATGAGAGATGCCACCAGGGCTCCCGCCGTCATGTAGAACGGTCTGCGTCCTGTCATCGTATGGCGTTTGGTCGATGCGCCTGCCTGGAGACGATTGAGAGGCAGTTCGATCTCCTCGCCGACCGCCATTTCTTCTCGCCGTTCCACCCTGACAAATCCGACATCTGACGTAAGAACGACCGCCGTACGCTCATCCGCGAATTCCATGACTATGCCCCGACTCATCGTTCGATTCCTCCTTCAATAAACGAATGCAGAAGGGCATAGTCCCCCAGCAATAGGACAATGACAGCAACAATGTAGCTACGCTGGCGTTCGAGTGTCTTACGACTGACCTGCACACGCGCTTCCAGCTGTTTCAAAGGCAATGAGCGCGACTTTAGAAACATGGATCGCAGTTCGGGATCACGCGCCACTATTTTGGCAGCGTCGATCGCGTTACGGCGAGCGTCCACATGCTTCGGACTGACATCAACGAGATCCTGGAACCGCAGACCGTAAGCGCCGAGTTCCACCGCGTAACGCGCGATCTCTTCCGCCCGTGCGGATGTTTCCTGATCACGCGCAAACGCTTCGAGCGCACTGCTCGTTTCAACGGTATTTTGCATGTTGCCTTCATCGTCTTCTTCCTCAAACGAGGTAAAAGGCAATTCGCGCATGCGGCTGTTCACTCGAAAGGAGTCGATCAACCGCCGCCGCATCACCGTTTCAGCGAAGCTTATAAAAGCGCCGCGATCCGTCCTGTATGCGTCGATCGCCTCGTTGAGAGCTACAAGAGCGATTTGGAATTCGTCATCAGTTCGGGCTACAGCCCGCCCACAGACGCCCGAAGCTACGCGCTCGACAAACGGCAGATAGCTCTTTAGCAGTTGCTCCCGCGCCTCAGTGTCTCCTGTGGCAGCTTTCGCAAGCAACGCTTCCAGTGTATCGGATCCAGCCGCTTGCTTTCGCCGGAAGGATAGACGACCCACCCGTTCTGCCACCCTTCTCACAACAATTCGTATCGCAGTCAGCGATTATGACCGTCCAGGTAAAATGTTAAATACATTAACCGCTTGGTCATCGTTCTGACACACAAAATATTACGTTCTTGCTGGATAAGGTCTGCCAAAATGAGCGTACGCCCATTCAGTGGCTTCCCGTCCCCTGGCAGTACGACGGAGCAGTCCTGTCTGCAATAGATACGGCTCATACACATCCTCAATCGTGCCCGCGTCCTCGCCGACTGTGGCAGACAACGTATCCAGTCCCACCGGCCCCCCGGCGAATTTATCAATAATACCCAGCAGAAGCCGGTGGTCCAGTTCGTCCAGTCCGTATTCATCCACTTTCATTCGCGACAGCGCCTCCGCCGCCAGACTGGAATCAATCCGCCCGTCACCCATCACCTGCGCAAAATCGCGCACTCTTCGCAACAATCGGTTGGCAATGCGCGGCGTTCCCCTGGACCGACGGGCAATTTCCTGCGCTCCGGGCCGTTCCAGAGACACGCCTAGGATGCTTGCCGCGCGCACCACGATCAATTCCAGTTCGTCCACCGGAAAGTAACTCAAGCGGCACACGACGCCGAATCGATCCCGCAAGGGCGCGGACAGCAGTCCCGCTCGAGTCGTCGCCCCGATGAGAGTAAAGCGCGGGAGATCGAGTCGCAACGAGCGCGCGCTGGGACCTTTGCCAAGCATGATGTCGACCGCAAAATCTTCCATAGCCGGATAGAGCACTTCTTCCACCGTCTTTGGAAGGCGATGGATCTCGTCGATGAACAGCACGTCATCCGCGCCCAGATTCGTCACGATCGCCGCAAGGTCTCCAGCGCGCTCAATGGCCGGGCCCGAAGTCACACGAATGTTCACGCCGAGTTCGTTCGCGATGATGTGCGCGAGCGAAGTCTTCCCCAGACCGGGGGGGCCATAGAACAGCACATGATCCAGCGATTCGCGGCGCAGTTTTGCCGCGTCTATATATATGCGCAAATTTTCCTTAACGGTTTCCTGGCCAATATATTCGTGCAGATAGCGCGGCCGCAGGGTTTCCTCCCTGACGTCTTCCTCAAGTTGCACAGCATTTACGATGCGCTCATGCATTGGCGTCCGTTCCCTCCTTACCGACCCAGCGCCCGAAGCGCGAGCTTTACCCCTTGCGCCAAATCCGCCGCCGCGATGTCAGCGGAAAGTTCCCTCAATACCGGCGTCGTTTCCCGGTCCGCAAAACCGAGAGCCGCGAGAGCCGTCTGAACCTCGGACAATCGACCGGAAAGCATGGATTCCTCCTGCTCGAGACGCTTTGTCGAGACGGAAACAGCGCCCGTTCCAGGGGGTGCAGCCAAATCATCGAGGCGATCTTTCAGCTCTAGGATCAACCGCTGCGCGGTCTTGCTTCCGATTCCAGGCACACTGGTGAGCGCTCTGGCGTCCTCACCGCGCACTGCGGCAACGATCCCCGGCGCTCCCATGAAGCTGATCATTTGCAGGGCGAGCTTCGGACCTACTCCGCCGGCGTTTTGCAAGCGGATGAACAGACGCCGTTCCTCATCCTGCGCAAATCCATAGAGCAATAACGCGTCTTCCCTCACGTGCTGATACGTGAAAATCCGGAGCGATTCCCCAACCTGGGCGCTTTTGGTCAGCGGACCAGGCACATAGATGCGGTATCCCACTCCTCCTGTGTCCATCACCAGCGCGTCGTCTTCTGTCCATGCCACCGTTCCATCCAAAAAGGCGATCACACCGAATCCCTCCCTGATCCCTCGCGGCTGTGCATGACGCGCGTCAAATAGGGACTGCTGTGAGCGTGCGCAATGGCAATGGCCAGAGCGTCTGCGGCGTCGTCCGGCTTCGGAACCGCCTGCAGTCCGAGCAGTATCCGGACCATCTCCTGCACCTGGCGCTTCTCGGCTCGGCCATACCCGACAACCGCTTGCTTTACCTGCATCGGCGTGTAGGCGATCTGCGGCACGGCGGCCATCTCTGCGGCCAGCACGACGACGCCTCTCGCTTCCGAAGCCGTGAAGGCTGTCGTCACGTTGCGATTGAAAAACAGTTGCTCAATCGCGGCCACATCGGGTTTCAGACGGCTGATAATGTCGGTCACCGCTTCGTAGATATCGCGCAGTCTTTCGCCCGTTGGCGTATGCGGCACTGTCTCGATGCACCCGTATTCGATCGCCGCGAGTCCGCGCGCCGTGTCGATGACCCCGTATCCCGTTCGCCCAAAACCAGGGTCGATCCCCAATATGCGCACTCACAAAAGCCTCCCCCACTATGTGCCTGCTCTGGCGGAGTCGTATACTGTGCCGCTGCTCAGACACGGCTGCGCCGAACTCGCCTCGGCACAGTATACGACCCCGCCAGAGCGAGTGTTTCATCTGCTGTTGGTGGAGCAAGGTGGCATGGGTGACTATCCCGGAAAATCGATCGTCCCTGCCAGCTGGATTCATATGCTGTGCCCCTGCTCAGACACGGCTGCGCCGAACTCGCGACGGGCACAGCATATGAATCCTCACGGGCGGGTTTTTTATCCCACTG
>JAJZCB010000021.1 GCA_021846285.1 Bacillota bacterium | reverse complement strand
CCATAGACAACGGCGAATCCGGCAGCGGCGAGCAACTGAAATTCAAACACGAAAGAATAGGAATACATCGCATGCGGTCCACCATGCACCTGCAACACGACAGGCGCCTTGGCCGCTTCAGACTTGTTCCCATGAGCGGGCTGTTGCGGCATCATACACCATCCCTGGAGTTCCTGCCCGTCCTCGCCGGCAACGGCAAACGAAGTGACAGGCGCCAGTGTCCGTTCCTGCAGCCATTCATTGGTTGCGGTGAATTGGCGTTCTGTCACATGGTCCGGTTCGAGGTAATACAGATTGTTCGGATGCCCTGGATCGGTCGCAGCAAACACGATGCCCCCTGTACGCGGACTAAAGTCATACGTGAACACTTCACGATCGCCTTGGACGACAGACCTGACACGTCCATCGCGATAGAAAAAAGCAAGCGAAACAGATCCCTTCGCACTGTATGGCGCCAGCACTGCAGCCCCATCCGCCGTAAATAACGGGCCAGGCGCATGCTCGTGACCGCGCATGTCACTCATGCCAGAGGCCGCCAGTTCATAGGCAAAGTCACGCGGCTCAAGACGAGACAATGATTTCATTGCAATATCCGCGATATAGACAGCCGTTTGCGTAGCTCCAGCAAATTCCATATCGTTTCCGAAGCAGGCAACCTCCCGACCATCAGGAGAAAATACCGGAGCGCTCAGAGACAGGCTGCTGTCCGATATTTTCACACTGAGGGCCGTTGCCGCATCGAGCACGTAGAGATCGCGAAAAAAAGCGCGGTCATCGGGATCGCGCTTGCTTGTATAGGCGACCTTGACGCCGTCAGGCGAACAGCAAAACTCCTGCACATGAAACGGGCCCTCGGTCAACAGCCGCGTCTCGGACGTGACCAGGTCAACCGTCGCCAGTTGCGTGTATTTCCCATCCCACAATCCGCTGCCATTGGATTTGTAGGACAGACGCTTCACCTCGTAGGGCGCCGGCTGTGTTGTGGCGTCAGCATCGCCGCTACCGCCCGGACGCAGAGGAGTTCCCGGGTCCGTTCCGTCAGAATGATCGCCGCCCTGACGCAGATGTTCTGGCGCATCAGACGTATACTTCACCTCTTCACCCTCTTTAATCCGCAACAGCACGAACAACCGGCCGCCGCCAGGGCTCATCGCCGCATCTGTTACTCCGCCTTTGATAAACGTGATCTGGCGCGCCTCCCCACCCGCCAAGGGCAGTACGTACGCCTGCGTGTCACCAGCGCGGTCGGACAGAAGTACGATAACTTCATCGGTGATGTCCGCAATCCGATCGTTATGATTGCCGTGGGTAAAGGGCGTGGAGATTCCAGTGGCGACATCCGCGACAAAAATCTCACTTTTGTATCCATGGCGGTCACTGGCTACCGTCTTTTTTGCGTACGCGAAGCGTGTTCCGTCAGGCGTCATGCGCGGCGCGCCCAACCATTCAAAGCGATACAGGTCTTCTCTGACAAACGGTGTCTGCTCCATGTTTCCCCGCCTCCCTATTTCACAGTAATGATTTCGTACAGCGAAATGGAATTCCTGCTTGTATGTACAAATATTCCACATGTATATATACTTATAACTATACACATGGAACGGGCACTGATTCGTCATTCACTAAGGGGGGGCTACCCTGGAAGACATACAGACACTGCACGCGGAAATCTCCCGCTTGCGCGCACTCAACCGCCTTTTGCAAGCAACACGGGATTCCATTCACACGCTTGATATTTTGCACGCGGTACGAGATCATATCGGAAAACTGGTGGAATTTGACCGCTTTGGACTTCTCGTTGCAGAGCCGCGAGGCAAATATTGCATTGTTCATGAATTGGTGACAAAGACTGGACTCAATTTTTGTCCGCCCGGATCGATCATGCCCATCGCCGGCACAGCCATTGAATGGATATTTGGCGAGTTGCGCACTCATGTCAACCACGATCTTTCACACAAGAAAGAGTTTCTTGAAGATGAGCCGCTTTACGAGGATCAGATCCGATCCATCGTGCGCGTTCCGCTGTTCAGATCAGGCATGGCGTATGGCGTCATGACTGTCAAATCCACTGAACCGAACCATTTTTCAGAAGCTGACATCACTTTTCTGGAGGATGTCGGCCTGCAACTCTCGTCCGCTCTCTATGTATCAAAACTTGTTATGGAGTTAAAATTGCAGGCGTCCACAGATGCCTTGACTGGTGTGTTCAATCGGCGAGCCTTGCATGAAATTCGCGATCAACAGGGACTCATGGATTTTCTTGATGAGTTTGTCATTGATTACGATTTTGAGGACATCCACTCCATAGCTGTTCTGTTAATTGATCTTGACGATTTCAAGTTATACAATGACCAGTATGGTCATGACGAAGGTGATCGGCGGCTTGTTGCTTTCGCCCAGATCTTGCGGTACGCGACTCCGGGGCACCAACTCATTTTTCGGTACGGCGGCGATGAATTTGTCGTTGTCCTGCCAAACGCGACCGAGATCCAGGCCCACAACATCGCCAGCCACATCCGCCAGACCGCATACAAAAACGGCGACCATCGCGGGCAACCGATGTCCGTCAGCATTGGCGTGAAACACGATGCGTGGGAGGGACTCTCAAAACTGATTCGCGAAGCCGATGCAGCCATGTATGACAACAAGCGGCGGCGTCAACCGCAACAGTCGGAAGCGAATCTGTTTTAAATGAGAGCGTAAAATGATCGTTGAGATCTGCGCTTCAAATGAAATGGCGTCTTATGTCGGCGCGCTCGAATCCGAGGGATTCGAGGTCGTGACCTATTCGTGCCTGGACCGCTGTGAGTTTTGCATTGTAAGACCCTATGCATATGCGGACGGAAAGCTTCTGGAGACCACGGATCCGGAGGCTTTGTTGAGTCTGTTGCGAGCCATGAAGGAAGAAGAGGACGTCTGCCTGACCAGCGATGATGACTGGTGAACGGCAGTTGCAACCACCGGTTGCGCACAGTTTCCCTGATCCACAAAGCAAAGAGACGCTTGACACGACCACAACGAGGAGGACCGCCTTTGCCCCCGTCCGAAGAACTAAAGCGCGAACAGACACACCTGACCACCATCCAGTCGCACATCGAACGCGCCATTGCAGTAGCCAGGGGAGGCATCAAGCAATCCCACGATCACACCCAGATCGTCATCAACACCGTCATGCAAAACCAGAGTGTCCAACTCGAACGTTCACGCAACCAACCCTATTTTTCCAGGATATCCTGTCGGGAGCATGGGGAGCGCGCCACGGAGGACTTCTACATTGGCCGTTTTGGACTGTTTGATCGGGAAACTCTCGCGCCCTATGTTATCGACTGGCGCTCGCCGATCGCCAACCTGTATTACGATGAATCGTTTGCCGACGTTCCGGTTCAGGTCGATCGCGATCACGAACTGCGTTTTGACGTGCATCGCAAGCGCCACTTTGAACTGAGGGACGGCAAACTGGTCCAGTTTTTTGACAGCACGAGCGCCGTGCGCACCGACCAGCCTCTCATGCAGCGCCTGAACGCCAAGTCCGAGCAGCGCATGAAAGATATTGTCGAAACGATCCAGGCTGACCAGAACCGGGTGATTCGCGCAGATCCAAACCAGCTTCTGATCGTGCAGGGTGTGGCTGGCAGCGGCAAGACGACGATTGCGCTGCATCGCCTGTCATACCTCGCCTACCAGCAGAAGGAACGCACGACCTTTGGCAATTTTCTGGTCATCGCCCCCAACCGCCTGTTTATCGATTACATATCTGATGTGCTCCCGAATCTCGGCGTCGAAGGCGTGACGCAGACAACCTGGGAGGACTTGCTGCTCTCGATGCTGCCAAAGCGGGTGCGACTCCAGAACCATCAGAAAAAAGTCCAACTATTTATCGAAGGCGTTGCCGCAACCGCGCCGTTTGGCAAAGACACTGTGGCCAGGGCGGCTCTCCTGCGCAGTCATATGGCGATGAAAGAACTGTTGGACCGTTATGTGGAGCATTTGTTGGCGCAGGCGATTCCCGATGAGGATCTGGTTCTCGACACTCGGCATGTGATGTCCAGAGAGCAGATCGCGCAGAAGTTCCATCGCGATTTTGCCCATTATCCGTACATCAGGCGTCGTGAACGACTGATTGCCGCGCTGCGCGCCTGGAGCGTGGACGCATTGGCGGAAGTCTCCGGACAGATCGCCAAGAGATTCGCAGGGCGCTATCTCGAAGCCGATGCGTATACGCAGACGGTCAAACAGAACTATGAAAAGGCTCTTGACCACTACTGCGCAAAAATCCGCGCCGTCGATATTTTTGCGGCCTACCGGATGCTGGTCACGACGAAAAAGAGTATCGTCTGGCTGGTTAAGCGATCAGGCATCACCGACTGGCTTGGAGACGCTGACAACATGGCGTCCTGCCTGAAACACACGCTGACGGACCGCGCGTTTGAATGGGAGGATATCGCGGGCCTGTTCTACCTGACCTATCGCCTGCACGGCTTGGACAAGCGCCGGCCCTTCAGCCACATCATCGTCGACGAAGCGCAGGACCTTGGACCATTTCAAATCTACTTGCTGCGCCTCCTTTGCAACCAGGACTCGATCAGCGTGTTTGGCGATCTCTCACAATCGATTTACGCCTTTAAAGGACTCGGGGACTGGCGCGCCATACCGACGGACCTGTTCGCCAAGCCGCCCCAGTTGGAGACTCTGCCCCGCAGTTACCGCTCAACCATTGAGATCATGTCGCTCGCAAACGCGGTGCTCGCGCACTGGGACAATCCGAAAAAAGTGCTCGCGGAACCCGTGCTCCGGCATGGGGAAACGCCAAAGCGCGTATGCGTTTCCAATGAGCGCGCGGCGATCGCACAACTCGCGATCGAGGTCGAAACGTTGCAACAGGCGGGCATGAACAATATCGCGATTATCGACAAATCGCTCTCCCGTTGCAAAGTACTGGGTGACTTGTTGACGCGCCGGGGACAGCGGTTAAAGGTGATCACAGATAAGGAAACACGCTATGAAGGCGGCGTCAGTGTCGTCTCTGTCTACTTTGCCAAAGGCATGGAATTTGACGCCGTCATCATCGTCAACCCTACGGAACACAAATTCGATAGTCAAAATGCCATCGACATCAAGCTTCTGTATGTCGCCATGACCAGAGCTCTGCATCGACTCTGCATCTATCACTGGGATCCGCTTACCTCCCTCATTCCTTCCCAATCCGCCTACCTGCACACGCCTTCCATAGGCTAGATCCCGTGTTCTGCGCATCGTTATATATTACATTAAAATTACACGTTTATTGCATTTGTAGTTCGCGAGGACTGTGCTATAACCGAGAGGAAGATTATTCAACAAGGAGGCGAGTGCATGGCACCCTTTGGAAAGCTTTTTACTGTCTTGGCCACACTCGCTGTCACGGCTTCGCTGCTGTCGGTTCCTGCGTTCGCCGCGACTGGGAGCTCCTCGCCGCAGCGCGCAAGCCTCCACATACGAACAGCAGGGCAAGTAAAGAAGGCGGCCCGAACAGACGGGCGCGCCGTAAACGTGATCATCTTTGGTTCTTCGGTCGCCGATGGATGGGTCGATCCCACAGGCGGCGGCTATATCCGTCGAGCGTTCGTCAACTACCAAAACGCTTCCGCGATTCCCTACAACGTAATCAGCGATGCTGTTCCCGGCGCTCCGATTACGCAAGAAGAAGGGATGTACCAACAATGGATCGACACCCAGCACCCTCAGGTGCTGGTGATCTCCTGGGGCACACTGGATGACGCCCATGCCAAGACGCCCTTCAGCGTCTTTGACAGCCAGGTCCGACAACAGATCGCCATGGGTCTGGCGGCCCATGCCGTTGTGCTTGTTGTGACTCCGCCGGTAACCAAAGCGTCTTACACGACGTACCAGGTCCAGGAGCCCGAGTATCTGGCCCACGAGTTGGCAGTCGCCGAGAGTTTCCACAGCCCAAACGTGTACGTGTTTAATGTCTTTGACCAGATGAAACAGTATCTTGACGCCCACAATCAGACTTATCTGCCGTATATGGCGAACAGCTGGCATCCCAACAGACAAGGACACAAATTGGCGGGCGAGCTGCTGTTTCAGGATATGATGGTGCAGTTCGGCTTGTCCGGCATCCCCTTTGTCACACCAGCCGCGACGGCAAGCAACTCAAGTCATGGACAGTAACTCAGTCAAACTGCCGTTGCCAACGCTCAGTTTACGCGATACGATGCACACAGCATCCCATAATAGGTAGGCACCTGGTACGACACCAACCGCCCGCGCAACGGAACCGTTTCGTGGATGCCGAGCAGTATGGCCATCTGCCACAGGCTGTCTGGTTTTGCCGCTTCCACAAATTCCGAATCAAAATGCAGAAGTTGCTCCAGATGATCGTTGCGAACGATGTCACACATCTGCTCGTCGTACGACCTGGATGCCGCGTCGAAGCCATAGGGACCATCGGCGGCGTGAGCGTGCCCCTGATCTGCGCTAGCCACAAATGCGATTCGCTTCCCACTCTGCCCAGCCACTTGGGCGATGACGCGGCCAAGTTCAACAAGCGGCCCCAGACCGTATTCCCGCGTCGGGGTTATGATCACCACGTTCGGTTGCGGCTTGCCTCTTCCGCCCAGAAACCACATGGGGATAAACGAGCCCCAATCGAGCGGCAGTACCGAAGCGTCGCCCGAAGTTGCGCCGAACGTCACCCCCCGGACGGGAATTTGCGCTTCCTTCGCAGCACGCAGCAGCTGCAGCGCCAAGTCCCGGTCATGCGGCAGTTCCAGGTCCACATGCACGCCGTATTTGCCCAGACGCCCTGCGGCAAAGGAGGTCGTCGCGATGGCGACGGCCCCTTCCATGCGGAATCCATGCGGAGTCGCCAAAATAATCGTGTCAGGTGAACAGGCCGCCATTTCCCGGCCAAGGTCAATCATGCCTGCGCGCGTGGGATCGAAGCGCTGACGATCCTTTCCTGCGACTTCGGGAATGATTTCAAATCCATGCGGTGCGACACAAGCGTAGACGATGCCAGCCACAGTCACCCATTCCTTTCGAAAATTGCGCTCGATCCCGCTTTTGCCGCCAGTTCCGCTATCCGGCGGATCCTTACTGCTGTGCGGAACTCTGTAATAGCCCAACAAAGGTATATAACTAACTTTTCGTACGCGTATTATCTCAGATAACTTACTTTTGTCGAACGTCTGTGATACAATTTGCTTCGGAGGTTATGGATATGGACAATGATCATCTGTGCCCAAAATTTGAATCGGCGTTCGCTCTGCTCGGAAAACGTTGGACTGGGCTCATCATTCGTGTCCTGATGGACGGACCAAAGCGCTTCAAAGACATTTCTGACATGATTCCCAACATGAGCGACCGCATGCTCGCCGAACGCTTTAAGGAGTTGGAGTTGACGGGGCTTATCATGCGTCACGTCTATCCGGAGACCCCTGTACGGATTGAGTACACGTTGACCGAAAAGGGCAAGGCTCTCGGCCCTGTGATGAATCAGGTTCAGGAGTGGGCCGACATTTGGATGCCATGAATGAGCGCGAAAAGTCAAAACACACTTCCACTTCCCGCCCGGAGACGAGCGTCATTTGAGACTGTCGGGCGACCTCCTGCACTTCGTCAGTCGCTCAAAAGCAAACGCCAATCGGATGAGCGCTGGTTCAGTATACGCACCTCCCGTGAATGTGATGCCAAATGGTTCGCCTGCCGGAGTGTAGCCCCCGGGCACACAGATGGATGGATATCCTGCCTTGGCGGGCAGCGCAACGCCGAAGTTGCCGGGGGACAACAGTGCATCTAGATGATGCTCCGCGAGCACGTAATCGATGCCCCGCTCCCGGGAGCGTCGCAAATCGTCCAGTCTCGCCCGGATATAACCTGCTTCCGTCAGTGTTCCACTCACCTGCAAAGAGCGTTCAAACAGCGCCTGCCCGTGACGCAGCGCGACATCGGCGTGTTCCTCATTGTACGCGATCAGTTCTGCCAGGGTATGCACAGGCACACCGGGAGCCAGCCTGCGCAGATACGCGTTGAGAGCCGCCTTAAACTCGTAGATGAGCACCTCGTACCCGCCGCCGCTCTCCTCCGGAAGTGAAACGGGGTCCACGATCACAGCGCCAGCCCCTGCCATCACTGTCATCGCCTGCTCAAAAATGGCCATTTGGTCAGGACCCAGCTTCTTATAATGCAGCGGCCGCAGCACTCCCAGCCTCGCTCCGTCGAGTCCGTCCGGATCAAGGAACTGTCGATAGTTGCGGTGGGCGCCTCGCGCACTTGTCCGAGTGACGGGATCGCGTTCGTCCACACCCGTGAGGACCCCCAGGAGAATCGCGGCGTCAGTTACAGACTTCGCCATCGGCCCCGCCGTATCCTGACTATGCGAGATCGGAATGATCCCGTAGCGACTGATCAGTCCGACAGTCGGTTTAATCCCTACGACCGAATTGGCGGACGCCGGACTCAGTATGGATCCTGACGTTTCGGTGCCAATGGCGGCGGTCGCAAAACTGGAGGCAACGGCTGCTCCAGACCCGGAACTTGAACCGCCAACATCAAATTGACCGGGGCCGTAAGGATTCAACACCTGCCCCCCGCGTGAACTGTACCCGTTTGGCATGTCTTCGGCGATAAAGTTCGCCCATTCCGTCATGTTGGTTTTGCCCAGCAACACGGCTCCCGCCTCGCGCAGACGCTCCGCCACAGCGCTGTCCCCTGGCGAGTACGATTCCGCCAGCGCGATAGACCCGGCGCTGGTATGCATGTTGTCCCCCGTGTCGATATTGTCCTTTAGCAAAATGGGTATGCCGTGCAACGGTCCTCGCGTTCCTTTAATACTGCGCTCCACGTCGAGCGCGTCAGCAATCGCAAGAGCGTCCGGATTCAGTTCCAGCACGGCATTGATCACCGCGCCGCCGTGATCATGCCTTGCGATCCGGTCCATATAATGTAAAACAAGCTTGCGCGACGTAAGCGTTCCGCATTCCATGAACCCCTGCAGTTCCAAAATTGATGCTTCATCGATATTGACGGCCGCTCCATCGCCCTCATCCCGCCGCATGCAACGGACACCCCGCTTCCCCTGGACTCTCGCCTTCATGCGCATTATCGCATACCCGCACCGCCATTGGCGAGTGTTCCGCCGCCGTTGCCGCGCCAGACACCTTGAGTTCGTTCCCCTTTTCAGGCAACCTCTTACATGTTACCATAGGTGCATTCACGCAAAGACAGGCAGGCTGAGGTGATACCCTCCATGAAGAACCCCGAAAACACGCGCGTCGTCGTTGGCATGTCCGGCGGCGTTGATTCTTCTGTGACCGCGCTGCTGCTTAAGCGGCAGGGTTATGACGTGGTCGGCGTGTTCATGAAAAACTGGGACGATACTGATGAATCGGGCGTGTGCACGGCGACCGAAGACTATGAGGACGTGCGGCGGGTCAGCGCCCGCATTGGCATCCCCTGCTACAGTGTCAATTTTGAACGGGAATACAGGGATCGTGTGTTTCGCTACTTTCTCGATGAGTATGACCGGGGCCGCACCCCCAACCCGGACGTTCTTTGCAACAGGGAAATCAAATTCAAAGAACTGCTTCTACGCGCTCTTGCCATCGGAGCAGACTATCTGGCAACCGGGCACTACGCAAAAGTGCAGACAGAAAACGGTGCAACGGCATTGCTGCGCGCCGCGGACCGGACCAAAGATCAGACGTATTTTTTGCATACGCTTGACCAGGAGTCACTGTCGCGCGCCATGTTTCCGCTCGGTGAATTGCAAAAGAGCGAAGTGCGCGTCATGGCGAAGGAAGCTGGCCTGGTCACTGCGACCAAGAAAGACAGTACGGGCATCTGTTTTATCGGCGAACGCAACTTTAGACAGTTTTTGAGTGAATACCTGCCCGGACGGCCTGGTGACATGTACACACTGCAAGGCGCCTACAAAGGTCCCCATGACGGCCTCATGTATTACACGATCGGACAGCGCCACGGACTTGGCATTGGCGGTTCAGGATCGGGCGAACCCTGGTTTGTGGTAGGCAAGGATGTCGCTCACAACATCCTCTTTGTGGAACAGGGCGCCGACAATGTCCACCTGTATTCCGTCGCTCTCGCTGGCAGTGAGTTGCACTGGATCGCGGGCCGCCCGCCGGCAACAGGGGAATTTCGTTGCACGGCAAAGTTTCGGTATCGACAACCGGATCAGCAGGTTACGGTCACCGTGCAACCCGACGCCCGCTGCACAGTCGCCTTCGCTGAACCTCAGCGCGCCATCACCCCTGGACAGGCAGTCGTCTTTTACGATGGCGCAACCTGTCTGGGCGGCGCTGTGATCGATGAGGCTGTCCCCCTTGCAAGAAACGCATCGACGGGACGCGGCCAGCCGTCTGACAGCGTTGCCTCCGCTGTGAATAGACAACCGTCAGCTCCGCTCCCATGAAATGTTCACATCTGAACAAATGCTTGACTGTCACCCCGTGGTCAGAGTGCCGTATAGTGGAGATAGTGCGCGCTGGACAAGTTGCGCGATCATTCTGTGTCAATAAGGGCGACTGATGCATGAAGAAACAGTTTCGAGCCAGGATCTTGCAGATGGGATTCGTATCTCTGTCCATGATCGTTCTTGGACGGATCTGGTACGTACAGCGAGTGGATGTGTTTTTGCATAAACGAGCTACCAATCAATGGACCGCCACGACTCAGATCGATCCGATGCGCGGAGCCATTTATGACTCCACAGGCGGAATCCTGGCGTTCGACACCCCGGCTTATGACATGGACATCAATCTGCAAGGCATTGCCAGCCACGGTTCCGCCACCGTACAGACCCTGGCCGCCGGTCTGAGTCAGATCGTTCACACCACGCCGGCTGTCATGCTGTCTGAACTGCATCGTCCAGGCGTTGTCTGGCTGCGCATGTACCCATACCTGGTTCAGGTTCCACTCGCGGCCAAGCAGCGCATTCTGGCGCTCTTTGCAAAACTGGGCCTGCAAAATGACGTCAGTCCGTACAAAACATATCGTCGCGTATATCCCGACGGCCGTTTTGCGTCGCAGGTCATCGGATTTACGGACAACTTCGGACACGGCGCCGCAGGAGTCGAGTACGAGTACAACAAGTACCTGTCCGGGGTTCCCGGCTATGAAACATTTACTCCGGACAATCTGGGTGATCCGATCCCCTTTCGACCGATCATCAGGAAGCCGGTGCAAAATGGCGACAGTCTGTATCTTACGCTCAATTCCGTGATCCAGCACTATGCAGAGCACGCTCTCGCCGTCATCAAACAGCGGTTTCGACCCGCTCACGCGGCAATCATAGTGGCCAATCCAATGACCGGCGCCATCCTCGCCATGGCGACGTTGCCCAACTATAACCCCAATTACTTCTGGCGGTATCCTTCGTCGACACTGGACACCAACTGGGCCATCTCGGATCCCTTTGAACCAGGCAGCACGTTTAAGCCGGTCACTCTCACAGGCGCGCTCAGCACTCACTCGATCCGCCTGAATCAAACGTACATGTCAGGCGTCGACTATGTAAATGGAGTGCCGATTCGCGACTGGAACGTGTACGGGTGGGGGCGACTGACTTACCTTCAGGCTTTTGTGTATTCCAGCAACGTTGGATTCATCCATATTGGACAAGCTGAAGGCGTCAAAAACTTTTATCACTATTTCCAGTTGTTCGGGCTGAACAAACCCACAGGCATCGACCTGCCGGGAGAAGCCAGCTCCATTATTTTCCCGGCGAAAAATTTGAATCCCGTCGACTTCGCCACCATGACATTCGGTCAGGGTCTGGCCGTCACCCCTATTCAACAACTTGCTGCGATTGGGGCGATCGCAAACGGCGGCCATCTGCTGACGCCCTATGTCGTGCAGAAAATCGTGGCGCCAAACGGACAGGTCGTGATGGATCGCAAACCCCACATTGTCAGGCGCGTCGCCTCACCCGCCATCATGCGTGAAGTAACGAACGCCATGGTGCAGGTGGTCAATAATGATCCCCAGGGTAACACCGGCGTAATCCCCGGTTACAACATTGCCGGAAAAACCGGTACTGCGGAGATTCCCAAGCCCAGCGGCGGTTACTACAAGAATTTATACAATCTCTCCTTTATCGGCTTCGGTCCAGCCCATCACCCGGCGCTCGAGATTATGGTCACAGTCAATGAGGCGCACAACACCGCACAGTGGGGCGACTGGGTCGCGACTCCTGCCGCAAAGTACGTACTGCAACAATCTCTCGCCTATCTGCGCATACCGCCGCACACCCCTGCAGCGCCGTCTCTGCAAGGCGTTCCGCTGACTTCTTACGTTCGGGTGCCCAATGTGCAAGGGATGACTTCTCTCGCGGCTTCCACGACGCTCTCCCAACTCGGCCTCTCGTCAGACACAGTGGGCGGACCCGGCAAGGTCGCCATCGAATGGCCCCGACCGGGCACATCGGTTGCCAAGGGAGACCAGATCGCGCTCGTCTCCCGCCCGCAACAGTCGGGCCAGCGCGGACAGGTCCGCATGCCAAATCTGTTGGGCATGGTCATGACAGAAGCGATGCGCATATGCGCCTCTCTCGGTCTTCAGCTCGTTCCAAGAGGAGTGGGCTACGCCCACGGACAGAGTGTCAAACCTGGGCAACTGGTGTCACTGGGAACGCCTGTCACGGTTATATTCACGCCAACTCCCTGATTGCATGAACACTCACGCGCAACAGATGATACTCGCGATGGTGTGACGCGCTTGAACTTGCATCCCGTTCATTGCCATCTCCTCAAAAGCGTCGGCATGCGCTACAATACGTTCGAACGCCAGTGCGGGGTAGACCTCCCCGGTAGGAGTGAACTGCTTTGAACAAGACTGCGACAACATGCCCGCAATGCCACAGCAGTGTGCCGTTCAACCAGGGCTATGCGAGTTGGTGCGAGTGCGGATGGAACGTTGGGATACCCGCACAGTGGACGGATGACAAGACCATGACCCGTCGGTATGAACGAATGCAACGCCTCTACCAGGCATTCGCAGACGCCTGGACGGCTGGACAGGCCCTTGTGAAACCCATGGCCGCTGTCATCGCCGCTCTTCTCACTCTGCTGGTGACGATCGGCCTGGCCGCGTACGTCGCGTTAATGATATACCTGTTTGAAGATCCCTTTTTCATTGGCAGAGGATTGGCGATCATTCTGCTGATTGGACTGTACCTCCCGATCGCGCCACTTGTCTCGTTTTCTAAACAGCCCTATGGGGTCACCCGCAAGCAGGCGCAGCGGACATTCGAACAGATGGACCGCATCTGCTCAGTTCTCCGCGTCAGAAAAGTGAATGAAATCCAAATCTCTGAATCTCTGTCAGGGATTCGTCTGGTACAGCCGCTATGGCGGCGAAAGCGAATTCTGGTCTGTGGCTTGGCCACTCTGGCTGCCCAGGATCCAGCGTCCTTCACAGCAGGAATCGTCCGGGAGCTGCTGATCGCCAAAAAGAATCGGCAGTCGTCGATCGACATCGCGAAGTGGGCGCGTGACCTGCTGCAGACCGCTTACGACGTCATTGTCGGGAGCGGGGTTCTCCCTTCCAGCGAATCATCGGGAAGCGTTGACCGCGCCCAATATTCCCGCAGTTTGAGAATGATGAGACGACAGTCCATGGTCCGGATGTTGCGAGTCTTCACATTTCCCATCGCCGTCATACCGCAGAGTATGCATTACGTTCTCAATCGCAGCCTGCTGGCACTCGAGCACGGGGTTGTCTACAGAGCGAATCGCAGTACAGCCAAACTCACTGGGCCAAAACCGCTTGAACACTATCTGACGACACTGAGTTTGGTCGAATCCCTGCAATTTGCCCAGGAACGCCTGAGCGAAACGGCGTCCCCGCAGGACCGCCTGCGGGCCATGGCCGACAAAATGCGGACGTTGCCTCAACGGGAACGGGAGCGCCAGTTGCGGACACAGCCCGAAGACGAGCTGCGTCGACCGCCGCTCAGTTGGCAATATGAGTTGCTCCAGCGCTGCACACAGATCGATGAAACGCCCAGTTCCATGACCGTTTCCATCCCTTCCGTGAATCTGTCGGACTGGTCTGCCGTCCGCCGCGAACTGGAAACCAGCATGGCATGACGCTCATCACATGGACATCTTGTTCCGGAGAAACGCGGGCAGTTCTACCATTGGCAACCGCACCTGTTCCATGGTATCGCGATCGCGCACGGTGACCGCGCCGTCTTCTTCCGACTGAAAATCGTAGGTCACGCAGTACGGCGTGCCGATTTCATCGTGCCTTCGATAGCGTTTGCCGATGGATCCGGCTTCATCATAGTCGCAGGCGAATTCGCGCCTGAGTTTCGTATACAGCTTCTGCGCGCCTTCACCAAGTTTCTTTGAGAGTGGAAACACAGCCGTCGCGTACGGCGCTATCGCGGGGTGAAAGTGCATGACAGTGCGGGTGTCGCCATCATCAAGCTGCTGTTCTTCATACGCATCGGCCAATACAGCCAGCGTCAGTCGATCCGCGCCAATGGAAGGTTCTATGCAGTAGGGAATGTATGGGTCTTTCCCCTCTTCCGAGACCGCCATGTCCATCCGCGCGTGTTCCGCGTGCCTCTTTAGGTCGTAGTCCGTTCGATTGGCTACCCCGAGCAGTTCTCCCCAGCCAAACGGAAAGCGGTATTCGATGTCTGTTGTCGCTTTGCTGTAATGTGACAGCTGTTCTTTCTCGTGATCACGCAAACGCAGATGTTCTGGACGTATGCCAAGGGACTTGACCCACTCGTCGCAAAATGCGCGCCAATGCGAAAACCAGTGTTCATCCGTACCCGGTTCACAGAAAAACTCCAATTCCATCTGCTCAAACTCCCGCGTTCGGAACGTAAAATTACCGGGTGTGATTTCATTGCGAAAACTCTTGCCGATCTGTCCGATACCAAATGGAATCTTCTTTCTCATTGTTCGCTGCACATTTTTAAAGTTCACAAAGATGCCCTGAGCCGTTTCGGGTCGCAAAAATACTTCATTCGCCGCATCCTCGGTAACCCCTGTGAACGTGCGAAACATCATATTAAACTGACGGATTGGCGTAAAATCAGTACTGGCGCATTCGGGACACTGGATTCCGGACTGCCGGATGAGTTCCTCCATGGCGCCGAAGGACAAACCGTCCACGATGCGTTCTTCACCGCGCGCAAGCAGCGTCTCTTCGATGAGTTTGTCCGCCCGGTGCCGCGCCTTACACCCCCGACAGTCGATCATGGGATCGTTGAAATTGCCTACATGACCCGACGCAACCCATACTTCGCGATTCATCAGAATCGCGGCGTCGAGTCCCACGTTGTAGGGTGATTCTTCAATAAATCGTTTCCACCACGCGCGTTTGATGTTATTTTTCAGTTGTACGCCGAGCGGTCCATAATCCCATGAATTCGCAAGTCCTCCATAAATCTCTGAACCCGCAAAAATGAACCCCCGGTGTTTGGCCAGAGCGACCAACTGTTCCATAGTGACTGACCTGGTCAATAGTAAACCCCATTTCTTATGACGTGTAACAGGCGGAATCCCCTGCCCGGCGAGCGGGTCGTTCTTGCCAAGAACCGCATTGTTCATTATAATACGCATAATTATAATAAATAGAAAGCGCCCGACGCAGCTAGAAGTCTTTCATCCAGGCAAGGATTGAGGACTTTTTGTTTAGGCCCGCATAAGCAGAGAGAATTGTACGAGAGAGACAACCCACAGGGAGTGGAGACATGAATCGCATATGGTTGTACGACACGACGCTTCGGGATGGAGCTCAGTCTGAACACGTGGCGTTTACAGTAGCAGATAAACTCGAAATAGTCGGCCTCCTGGATTCCCTGGGCGTCGATTATATAGAGGGTGGATGGCCGGGGTCCAATGCGAAGGATCTGGCCTTCTTCTATGAGCTGAGTCGCATACCGCTGCAGCACAGCCGTGTTGTGGCATTCACCAGCACGCGGAAAAAGGGTCAGCGTATCGAAGAAGACGGGCACATGAACATGGTGCTTGGCACAGGTATGAGATATTGCGCAGTTGTCGGGAAGACATGGGACTTTCATGTGCTGAAAGCCCTGCGCACCGAACTCGACGAAAATCTGAGAATGATCGCCGACACTGTGTCATTTCTGAAGAAACATGAGATTGAAGTGATCTTTGACGCAGAGCATTTTTTCGATGCGTACAAGCATAACCCCCAATACGCCATCCAGTCGCTGGCGGCCGCCAGGGACGCGGGAGCAGATTGGCTGGTGCTTTGCGACACCAACGGCGGCGCCCTCCCGCATGAAGTGCAGACCATCGTCGCGGGTGTGCGCGCGGCCGGATTTTCACCGCTTGGCATCCACACCCATAACGACGGCGGGTTGGCGGTCGCCAACGCACTCGCCGCCGTCGAGGCTGGAGCTGTGCAGATTCAGGTCACCATCAACGGGCTCGGCGAACGCTGCGGCAATGCCGACCTGTGCGCCGTCGCTCCGAATCTCATCTACAAGATGAAGCGGCCCTGTCACATGGGGGTAGACGGACTGCAACGCTTAAAAGAAGTGTCCGATCGCCTGTATGCGATCACCGACCGTTCCCCTGTCGGTTCACAACCTTTCGTCGGCGGCAGCGCCTTTGCGCATAAGGCAGGCATGCACGTGAGCGCCGTCATGCGCGACCCGTCTCTTTACGAGCACATGCCGCCGCAAATGACCGGCAACCAGCGACGAGTGCTCGTGTCGGAACTGTCCGGAGCCAGCAACATTCGCTATCAACTGGAGCGCATGGGGCTGCCTGCTTCTGAAGAGGAGGCGGGCCGGATCCTGGCCCGCGTCAAGGCGACAGAGGCGCTGGGATACGTATACGAGAACGCCCACACGTCACTGGAATTACTCATGCTTGAGGAACTGGGGCTGGCCGGCGGTTCAGTCGGCGGCCATGTTGACGGACGCTCCAGCGATCACGCTGGCAGCCAAGTCAACGGTCGCGTCGCCGCGCACGCTTCGACGCCCGCGTCGACAGCGGCGTCAGCTTCCGCATCGACAGCGACGCCTCCTTACGGCAGCGGCGAAATCCACCATGCGTCTCCCTCTGAGTATCAGAACCTGATCGCCGACCTTTTTACCGCCATGGATCTCGAACGTTTCTCTTTTCTACTGGGAGAGCATCGTGTAAGCTCTTTTAGCCGCACTGGCCAGGATCACAAACAGCGGGCCGTTGTCACCGGTCTGTGGCAGCACACGACCCTGTGTACGATGGGCATTGGAACCACGGCAAAGGACGCCCTCGCGGACGCCCTTGCACAGATCGGCCGTTACCTGCATCATATGCAGCTTACAAAGACAGAACTGCACGTCTGACACCCGCCAGCAGACGATCGCAGAAAGTAAGGCTCTATTCCGGAAAATCGATTGCTCCTGCCCGCCAGAACCGTATGCTGTGCCGCTTCTCAAACACGGCTACGCCGAACTCGCCTCGGCACAGCATACGGTTCTGGCCAAGCGAACTTTCATTCCTCCGATGGTGCTGCGCAGCAGCATGAAAGTCTACAGCAAATACGGTCCTTCCCAGCTATGCTATGCTCATCTCGATTTTCGGCCCTAAAGACTCCGCCAGCGCTTGAATTAAGCCCTCGCGTCCGTGCGTGCCATAAGGCGCAATGCTGTACGTTCACACCCGATAGCCCGAGGCGGTCACACGATGCTCAGCATCAATTCGCGGGCCGCCCGTTGCAGTTTTTGATCCGCCGTGGCCAGCGGAACGTTGAGCCGTTGCGCCAAGGCCAGATAGGCGGCGTCATACACGGACAGTCCGTGAACGACCGCCAATTCAAGCGCCGACCGGGACGTCAGTTCCACGGCGGAGTCCAGTTTTACGCCGACCTTGGCTAATAAACGGATCCCCTCGCGTGCCTGTTCCACTGTGATGCGGCCCCGGCGCGAGCCAACCACCAATGCATTGGCTGCTTCAAATGGCCAAATTGCCGGTGCAACGGCGTCGTCGGCAGACAAGCGTCGAAACACGTCTTGCGCATACTCGTTCGACTCATCAGGAAAACACCAACTGAGCGCCACGGACGCATCGAGAACAAACGTCATATCAAAAGCGCCGCCCTTCCTCGATCATCTCGCGGATCGACGGCTCTCCGCTCTTCGCATGCGCGCGCAGGGTTTGCAGACGGCTCCAAATGGCCTCCAACGAATCGTCCGTGTCCCTGTATGGCACGATCTGAGCCACTCGTTTGCCGCGTCGAGTGATTAACACGGTTTCCCCGTTAGCGACGTCATCCAGCAATTCGGCCAAGTGCGTCTTAGCCTCATGGGACCCCACCTCCTTCATGCTCCGCTCCTCCTTTGAACCGGTCTCTAGGACCAGTTTATTCGATGCATTTTGACTTGGCAAGGCGTTCCGCCAACAAAATGCGAACGAATAGCGAGACCCGGCGCAGCTTAATTGCCGGAACGCCGCGGCGGCGCAGTAATAAACCACTTCGTGAAGGTTCCGTTGGTGTTGTTCCAGTGCATGTTGAGCCCAATGCGGCGGACTGCGGTCATGACCGCAGCGCTGGACAGATATTCGGTGCTCGGACCATAAGTAGGAACGAGCCATGAGGAGTACCCCACGATGCGGCCGTTGATTTCGATGGGAACCTGGTTCGCCGTCCTGTCTCGCCGGCCCGCAAGATTCTTGAGGTTGACCCTGATGCCCGCCGGAACTTGGATATCGAATCCATGGTCACTCGGCATGTCGACTGTGATGCCTGCTCCTGCATTGTCCAGTGAGTTCGCAATGTAGTCGACGGGAATCCAGTTGTCGCCCTTTCTGACGATGAGTATGCCTGATCTGGTAGACGTCATATGACCGCCGCCAAACAACGTGACGGTGGTCATAGCCCCGTACACGGGTGAACCGATGTCCCATTGGGTAAAGCTGCCGGCACTGTGATTCCATCGCATTTTCACGCCGATGCGGCGCAGGACCGCCATGGCCAGACTGCTCGGAACGTACGAATCTTGCAACTGCGCGCTCTTCAACCACGGTAGAACGGCCGTCATACGACCATCGATCTTAATGCCCAACTCGTTTGCGCCCGGCGCGGGATGCGGTGGAAGACGCCGGAAATCCACCGGGATGGACTTGGGAACCGTGAAGTTCAGAGTCCGACTCGCGAGCGCGCTTGGAATTCCGGCTTCCCCCATTGATTGTCGAATGAAAGACAGCGAAAGCCAGTCGTTGCCCTTGCTCACTATCATCTGGTCCTGGTATCCAAACTGTTCCGTAACATGGTTCCAACTGTCCTCTGGGCTAACCATCGTCTCGACGCTCCTGTAGACGTACGGCGGTCTGGGAAGCGCCGGCGTGGACGCGCGCGCGTTCGCCGATGCCAGACCAACGATGGACAGTTGCGCCAGAATCATTCCAGCGCCAGCGATGAGTGTCATTTTGCGCATCATAATAGACCTCCCGTACTATGGTCCAAACTGGCCTGCCCCGCGAACGCAATCAACCAACCAACCTTCGGCGATGTCGTCGCAACGTCATAACGCCATATCATCGACGTCGTCAAGCCAGGACTCGATATCGCCGATCACCGATGACACGCACGCTTCATCAAATGGGGACAGCAGGTTCCCGACTTTGACGAGTTCGGTGAAAGGTTTGCTGCCTCCAGCTTGACAGAGCGTGAGATAGTCGGCCCACGCCAGGGCGCGGTTCTGATTGGCGCGAACCCAAAACTGAAAGGCGCAGATTTGGGCCAGCGTGTAATCGATATAGTAAAACGGTACGCTAAAGATATGACTCTGCTGATGCCAGAACGCTCCGCGTTCCAGATAATCGTTGTCTTCATAGTCGCGATGCGGGAGATATGCGCGCTCGATAGTGCGCCATGCCCGTTTGCGTTCCTCCTTGCCGGCCTCCGGATGGGCGTAGACAAAGTGCTGAAATTCATCGACCGCGACTCCGTAGGGAATGAACAACAGCGCCCCGCCCAGATGCGAGAACTTGTACTTTTGCACATCGTCTGCGAAAAACAGTTCCATCCACGGCCAGGTGAAGAACTCCATGCTCATCGAGTGGATCTCCGCCGCTTCGTAGGTCGGCCAGTGATACTCCGGAACCTGAAAACGGCCGCTCGAATACACCTGGAACGCGTGGCCCGCTTCGTGGGTCAGTACGTCCACATCACCCGACGTGCCGTTAAAATTGGAGAAAATAAAGGGCGCCTTATGCTGCGTGATGTAGGTACAGTAACCGCCCCCCGCCTTCCCCTTCTTGCTCACCAGATCCATCAGTTCGTGATCGGTCATGTAGGAAAAAAACGCGTCCGTTTCCGGTGACAGTTCCCGGTACATTCGTCGGCCGGCCGCCACGATAAAATCCGGATCCCCTTTGGGGGTCGCATTGCCGGTCTTGAAACTGAACCGTTCGTCGTAATACCGCAGTGTGTCCACGCCGATGCGCGCGCGTTGACGCTCCCGCAAGCGAGTGGCCGCAGGCACGATGTGACGTTTCACCTGTTCGCGAAACACAGCCACCATAGGCGCATCGTAGTCAGTGCGCGTCAGTCGCGCGTACGCCAATTCTGTAAAATTGGCAAATCCGAGTTTATGGGCGATCGCCGTCCGCACCTTGACCAAGTCGTCATAAATCTGATCAAGGCGCTCCTCTTGCTCTCTGAAGAACCCATACTTCGCTTCGTTGGCCCGTCTGCGCATCGCGCGGTCGGTGGCTTCCAAAAACGGACCGAGTTGGGAGAGATTGCGTTCTTCGCCCTCAAACAAAATTTTGGCAGACGCCAGCAATTTGACGTAATCGCTCACCAGCTTGTTTTCCGCCTGAAGGTCTGCGAGCACTTCGGGCTTAAATGTCTTCACAGAGGTTTCCGCAATCCGAAAGAGTTGCGTTCCCCATTTGCTCTCCAGAGCATCGCGAAACGGCGACGCCGTCAAGGTTTCATAGTAGCGTGTGACGATCCCCTGGTAGACAGGTCCAGACTCGTCGAAAAAATCCTGCTCCGCCTTATAGAACTCATCGGTCGTGTCAATCGTATGCCGGACTTGGGCGATCTGCGCCAGCGAGTCATACTCCGCCCTTGCCTGATTGATCTCTTCCATGACCGCAGACTGCTCTTCGGCGCTCCCAGCGCCTGCCAATCGCTCCAGCAACGCCTCAAAGCGAGCCAGCATCGCGTCCATGTCGGGCCGTATGTATGGAAACTCCGAAAATTTCAACCGACTATCCCCTCTCCCCTGCCATTTTTATGCCGACCTTGCCTGCCGCATACCCCCCCTTACATGCCGATGTAGCGGGCGTATAGCGCACGCGCTTCCGTGTCGTCGTCGGTGCCGTGAATCAACGCCCTTCCGTCTGCAAACAGAGAGATTTGAATCGCCCCCAGATCGCAGCGCAGCAGATTGGCGTTGTGGCGCACCTCGCCCACCGCGCGCAGTCTCTGCGCCACCGTCTCCAGCGACCATGCGGGCGGGGATTCCGGTTTCACCTGAATGGTCCGCCGTCCGCACAACGACACTGTCAGCGCATCGCTGCGAGCCGACAGCGCGGCAAACGTACGCTGTCCGCAACAGAAACACTGTGGATCGGGCTCCTGAAAGTGAATCTTGCGCACTTCGTTTGTCCAAACGTCAATATATGTAAGGCCAGGATTCAGCGCGTCTTCATGACCGGTCAACAGTTTGATCACCTCCGCGACCTGAAGGGAGGCGATCATCGACACAATCGGAGCGATCACGCCAACTGTATCGCAGGTGTCGTGCCCCCCGCCCTGCTGCGCGCCAAACAGACAGACCAGACAGGGTGTGCGCCCTGGGCGCAGCAATCCTATCGTGCCGTAAGAACTCACCGCGCCTCCGTAGGCCCAGGGGATGCCGTGTTTCACAGATACGTCATTGATCAGATAGCGAATCTGGAAATTGTCTGTGCCATCGACGATCACGTCGACATCGGCGAGCAGCCTTTCCGCGTTTTTGGCCGTTACATCCGCAATAACGGGATCGATGTCCACGTCACTATTGGCGCGCTGCAGTTTTTCTGCCGCAGCCAGCGCTTTTGGAACGCTGCCTGAGGCGTCAGACTCATCGTAGAGAGACTGACGCTGCAGATTGGATTGTTCCACGATGTCCCGATCGATGAGACGCAGATACTTCACGCCCGCCCGAGCCAGTTGCGACGCACTGGCTGTTCCCAAGGCGCCCATGCCGACGACGGCCACCCGCGACCGCTGCAACCGCTCCTGACCCGCCGCGCCGATCGGGCGAAACAGAATCTGTCGCGAATAACGGCTGTCCAGTTCATCCGTCAGCCCGTCTTGTTGATGATCACTCATGTTTCTGTGCGTCACTCCCGGTTTCGCCCTGGCTAACCTCTCCTCACTGCCGTGGAGCCATTAGAGACAAAAGCTGCAGGCGCCCCGACGCGATGCATAGACCAGGAAAGTTCCGATTTAACGTTTTGAACAGCTATATGCGATGTGTAGTTCATGTGTCCATTATGCCATATCCAGCGAGATAAGGAGTTACATTCAGAGAGAAAGCAAATCGCTGAGAGCGGCACGCCTCCTGAGAGACGACCTACCTCCTCGAAAGCGCGTACAAGCGAAGGATGGGTTGATAATGTGCGCCAGGCTTCCGATCAGTGTCTGTTCAAATCACGGGGAGCAAGATATACTCAGGGCAAACGGAATGATCAAATAACCCAGAAACGCAAGTTCCTATTTAAATAACACCTTTTGCGGAAGCCATAATGACGACTATTTTGGAGGTAGATCATGAAACAGGCAGACATTTACTGCGAAAAATGCAATAATGAGATAATGCATCGGTCTGAACTCGTTACTGCTTTCTACTTCTTAAGAATTTGTGCTTATCATACAAACTGTTACTCGGAAGAACTAAAGGATATGAATGGCCTTGTCCTTTCCAGAAACCCAATAAACAGTGTCGGAACAAATTTCGTAATGGTTATTTCCTTTGTCGCCTCTTTTGGCATTATCGTTTACTATGGATTCTGGGTTTACACGCCTATCGCCTTTATTTTACCGTCTATAAGGGCGGTTTCCTGGTTCATGTATGAACGTCATTTGCCTTAAGAAGTTCTCTTTAAATCTTCTCCTATCTCCCTCCAGTATCTCGATGGTATTCCAGGCCAATCAGAAAATGGTTATGATGGAATCATAACTAGCCTGTTCAAAGAGGGATCAGGTAAGACCTCTTTTTAATCAGGATCCTTAAGCAAACCTCAAGGGTATAGGACTAGGCTAAGTCTTGTGACTACACTAAGCGGATAGGAGTTGGCAAATCACATTGAAATTCGCCAATTATCACATGGGGTCTCTGATCGGTGGAACATGCTTGGGTGCGGCCATTGTGGGCGTGTGCTGGGTTGTCGCATCAGCACAGGAACAAGGGGGGCCCGTCATCGCAACCGTGGGAGGAACGGCCATTCATAGCACTGCTTGGGACAATCAAATGGCCAAGGCTGTAGGATCTGGAACGCTGACCAATATGATCACCCAGCAGCTTTTGACTGACGCGGCGAAGAAGGATCATGTGGTCGCGACCTCGTCGGATATTCAGTCGGCGCTCGCCTCACTCGAACAACAAAACGGCATCACCAGTACGGCGCAACTCCAACAAGCGCTGGCTCAAAGCAACTTGACGATGTCCGAACTTCAGTCCCAACTAAAGTTGCAAGTGCTGGCCCAGAAAGTTGCCGAGAGCCAAGTGAAAGTCACGAACACCGAGATTAAACAGTATTACACAAAAAATACGAAGACGCTCCAAGTGCCTGCTGAAGTGAAGCTATCGGTCATCTTCCTGAAAAATAAAGCCACAGCGGATGCAGTCGCCGCAAAGTTGCAAGGCGGGTACAGTTTTGCCGCTGCTGCCAAGAAATATTCGCTGGACAAGACCACTGCGAATAAAGGGGGCGTGATGGGAACCTTCAGTTATTCACAATTGGATCCAGCAACCGCGAAAGCGGCCTTTAGCCAACCGGTGGGGCGTGTGGGGGCGCCTGTGGATAGCACGTCCGGGTGGGAAATCTTGAAGGTGACCTCAAGAACTCCTGCCTCTACGCCGTCCATGGCTTCCGTGAAAGCGCAAATCATCCTCGCGATCAAGAGTCAAAAGGCGCCAACGGCTCCGGAGTTGTTGGCGAGTCTGGCAAAGACGGCCCCAATTTCCATTCAAGACACAGCCTATAGCAGTGTGAAAACCAGCATCGAGAATCCGGTAGTTCCGACCACAACCGCTCCATCATCATCGGCTCCGTCATCATCGGCTCCGTCATCATCGGCTCCGTCATCATCGGCTCCATCATCGTCGGCTCCGTCATCGTCGGCTCCGTCATCGTCGGCTCCGTCATCGTCGGCTCCGTAAAGTCGTCGGCTCCGTCATCGTCGGCTCCGTAAAGTCGTCGGCTCCGTCATCGTCGGCTCCGTAAAGTCGTCGGCTCCGTCATCGTCGGCCATGCTCCGCAACGGGGCAGGCGTTTTCCAGGTCCTCCTGACCGGGCCGTTCCATCACGGGTTGGAGATGGCGCTCGCGTTCGCCATCGTCATGTGCCCGGTGGCCGCTGTCGCTTCCGGATTGCGGGGTGGACGGGTAGAACATCTCAACCCGACCATACCGCTAGCCGGACCGCAGAACGAGGGGCAAGACACCGGACTGACAATAGCGAACGTCAACATGTTTGGATACGCCATCCTCTCCCATGACCTTGTGCTATACTCAACCCATGAACACGGCTCTGACAGGCAAACTCATCCCCACAAAGGAACTGCAACAGTTCCGAAGCGCTTGTGCGCCGCAAATTCTATCCCGGAAAATCGCCGCAGGCGCGTTTTCTTCCCAGTTGTTGGTGCTGCGCAGCAGCATGACAGTCTATCAAGCCACCGTACGGAGTGACAGTGCATGGGTGCGGAGGATTTCCACGAGGAGTACAGAGGCATATTTAACACTCTGGCGACGCAGTACCTTGTCAATGACTACGTCACAGAGCGCACAAAAGTGCTGTTTATTTTGGAGAGTCCGCATGTTCAGGAACTGAAACACGGCGCTCCCGTGTCCGGACCGTCAGGCGCATCCATGAGCAGGCATCTCTTCGGTGAACGGTTTGCCCATCTGCCTCTCGGCATTGTCGTCAAGAAAAACGTCGATGAGGCCCTCAGACGCCCCTCTATCGACAGGGTGGGACTGATGAACGTGTGCCAGATTCCGTTACAGGCCGCAGCCTATGCAGACGCGTCACTGACGGCGCAGCACGCGCAGTTTTTCGCCGCCCTGGCCACGGTGCGCACCACGGGCGGAACAACCACGTTCGCGGATCCGCGCAAACACGCCGTGCAACAGATCATCACTGGCAGCATCAGGCGCAAGCTGGTGAAACTGCAAGGACAGGAACTGTTCATTGTTCCTTGTGGACGTTTCGCACAGGCATTTTTTCGTCTGGCCGCAGTCACGTCGCCATTGTGGAATGTGATCGATCAAGTGCCGCACCCTTCCTACAACAATTGGAGCAAACCGCAATACGCCGCAGCGATTGAGCGCGTCAAGGAGATTTTTGCAAACTGAAAAACTATCCAGAGCGCCATTAGTCAGTATGGAGTATGGAGTATGGAGTATCAGGGTCCACATAGCGATGCATGGAACCCCGTTCGATTTCGCGCGATCGGCGCAGGCCGTCAGCGGCTTTCGGCAGCCATTATGAAAGCTTGGAGCGGCGCAGGCCAGTGGCAGTCACTGTGCAGGCGTAGAACGTTGCAAGCCTTTGGCGGCGACGTGCAGCAGCAGCACAAGCGCCGTCAGGAGCAGCGCGGCCGCGTAAGCGAGGCGATGGGCCGCACTGTACGGCTCATTAAGATATGTCCACACCACGTACGTCAGGTAGCCAATCGGATTCTTCGTCAACTGCCAGTTTGGGTCAAAGTTGGACCATCCAGCCGTATATAGCAGCGGGGCGGTTTCCCCCAGCCCAATCGATATGGCAAGCAGAACTCCAGTTAAAACGCCGGGCAGTGCGGGTTTCCACAGAATCGTCCTGAATGCGTCCGCCGGAGTGATGCCGAGTGCTCTTGCGCCTTCCATATATCCATGCGGAAGTTGCCGTATGGTTGATTCGGTGGCCCTTACGATGTACGGCAACATTAAAATGGCCAGACTGATGCCGCCCGCCAGCAGTGAGAATCCAAATCCCCAGGCGACCACCAACATGGTATACCCGAAATACCCAATCACAATGGATGGCACACCAGCCATCACTTCAGCTACAAACCGAAAAAATTTCGCCACGGGATCCGGAGCAAACAGCGCACCGTACACTCCCGCCAACACGCCGATGGGCACGGACAACACGATGCCGAGTCCCACTAAAGCAAAGGTGCCGTAAATGGCGTTTTGCAATCCGCCGGCAATGCCCGTGGTCATGGTCGTAAAAATACTGCCATTCAGGGCGGCGGCGCCCTTTCCCGCCACGAGCGCAAGGATGTCGATCACAGCGAACATGACGACGGCAAGCGCCAGCGCGGCCATACTCCACGCGGCCTTCGATCGGATAGCCCGTGCGTTCATCGTCTCTCCCCCTCGGCCTCCAGGCCACGACGCCCAAGCGCAACCAGAGAGCGCGCGAGCAGATTGGTCGCCATCGTGATCGCAAGAAGCGTCACGGCGATGAGCGCCAGGGCGTGGACAGCGAGTCCGGTAAAGTCGGTGAGTGCACTGTCCAGAAGCGCGGCCACCGTCGACGCCATCGTTGAGATTGGACTGTAGATATTGGTCGGCAGATAGTTGGCCGCATTGCCACTCACCATGAGCACGGCCATCGTTTCACCGAGCGCGCGACCCCAGCCGAGAATCACGGCCCCAATCACGCCGCTGCTGACCCAGGGAAAGGCCACATACCGCACGCTTTCATACGATGTCAACCCCAGCGCCTGCGCCCCTTCATAAGGCAATCGCGGCACTTGCGCAAGCAGTTCTCTGGTCGTCGCCGTCACGATGGGTATAATCATCACAGCCAGCACAAGACCGCTCGTCAAGAGACCCATGCCCGTACCTACTGGGCCATGGAAAAAAGGCGCGATTCGCAACACGTGAGAGAGCCAGGGTCCCAGCCTTGATTGCACAAAAGGGGCAAGCACCTCGACGCCCCATAGGCCATAGACGACACTCGGGATGCCGGCCAGCAGATCAATCACTGGCGACAACCACATGCTGACGCGCTTTGGCGCCAGATAGACGAGTGCCGCCGCCGTCAACAAAGCAATCGGAACCCCCACCGCCAAAGCGATCAACGACGAGTAGAGAGTGCCGACGACAAGCGGCAGGATGCCAAAGCTGGCGCCCGGCGCCCCCTGCACACCCGCCCGGACGATGGGAGTGTTTGCGTACATATTGCCCATATTCCATACTGTGCCGCTAAAGAAGGAGAGACCTTGAAAGCGCCACGCAGGCCACGCATCGCGCACCAGGACACCCATCAAGACTAGCATGACGACGAGCGGACCACCGGCGGCGATGCCGGTGGTCACAGCGAACAGTTTTGATCCGAAGCGCCTTCTCGTCACTGATCAGTTCCCCTATCTTGTCTATCTGGCGTTCGTCTGTTTACCCGTGAATCCGTTCAATTTGCGCGCGGCTAAGCGGTGCGATGGACGTCGGGAGCGGGAGGAAGTGCACCTTTGTCATGAAACTCGCTGAATTGCCGCCCTTTGAGTTGATCGCCCAAAGCAGCAGATTTTTGATCGCCTGCGCCACCACGGCGCTGGATTGGTTTTCATTCACGATCGCGTACTCATAGTTGATGATCGGGTATGAATTGGCGCCGGGTGCATAGATGAGGGAGATGCGCTCGTCGCGAGGAGTCTTTGCGATCATTTGCCCTGCGGCCGCGCTGATTGTGGCGACCGTGGGAAGCAGGAAGCGACCCGTGCGATTCGCCAGAGCCGCTTCCCCCAGCCCGTGTGAAAGCGCCTTATCAAGCCAGCTGATACCCACATAGGCGATGCTGTAAGGCGTGCGCTGGGCTGTTTGAACCACACCTTGATTGCCATTGCCGCCCTGCGCTCCCGCAACCGCAGGCCATGGAACACTCGTGCCATAAGCTACGGACTGCGCCCACTGCGCATTGGTGTCTGTCATAAACTGGCTGAACAAAAATGTGTCTCCGCTGCTGTCTGTGCGGTGCACGGGCACGATCACCGCGTGCGGCAGTTTGATTCCCCGGTTCAGGTTCTGAATCTGCGGAGCGTTCCAATACCGGATCTTGCCCATAAACATTTGCGCTATGACAGAGCCGGTCAAGTGCAAGTGTGTGCTCGCCTTTAGGCCAGGCAGGTTATACATGATCTGCTGCGCGGAAATCGCCAGGGGAATGTTCAGCATGGAAGGATGCTGGCTTAACAGTCCAGTGCTCATGTACGCGTCAGACGCGCCGATCTGCACGACGCCGTCTTCCGCCTGCTGAATGCCCGTACCGCTGCCCGTTCCGTTGGGTGTAATGAAGACGTTTGACGCCACTTTTTTGTAAGCGGGAACCCAGAGTTGAAAGAGTGGGAAGAGTAGAGTGGAACCTGTTTCCTGGAGACGAACTGCGGGTCCGCTCGTGTGACGAACGGCCGACGCTCTGGCATGTGCCGACGATTGTGCAAATGCGGCGGGCGCTCCGCCCAGTCCGGCTACTGTCAAACTGGCGAGACTCAGTGCGCTGCTGACTGCCAGCATGGCCTTCTTGCTGTGTCCTGATTTCAATCCGGCAACCCCCGTTTGTTTGGCCTGCAGTGTGCAAGCCTTCGTTTCGCTACAATGCAAGTGTACAGGCGAAACGTAAACGGATTCTGTTGGAATTGTAAAGTTACTGGGTAGTTTCTGTAAGCGTTTGGGTCGCTTGAGTCGCTTCCATCGATCACCAGCAAACCATAAAAATCTGAGTTGAGCAAGCATCTGATCCTGCGACAAGCAAGACTGACCGGGATTATTGGGCAGACTGTCAGTTGCTGTGTTCCTGAACGTATATGGCCGTCCGCGGATCCTGCGGATCCGAAAAGAGAGCTTCAGTCGCCGCATATTCGACGACTTCGCCCGCCTCCATAAACGCCGTCCTGGCGGCAATCCGTTTTGCCTGGCTGAGATTGTGCGTCACAAGGACCAGGGTCATCCTGCCGGAAAGGCCGACAAACAGATCCTCAAGCAGCCTTGTCGATTTTGGATCCAGCGCCGACGCGGGTTCATCAAGCAAGAGAATGGACGGTTCCACCGCCAGCGCCCGCGCCAGGCACAGCCGCTGCTGCTGACCGCCAGACAGTTGGAAGGGCGATTTGTCGAGACGGTCCTTGACATCCTGCCAGAGACCCACCTGTGTCAGACGTTCCTCCGCGATTTCCCTCCGCTGAACCTTCTTAACGCCAGCGAGCCGCAAGGCAAGGGTGACGTTGTCGAGAATAGACATAGGGAACGGATTGGGTCGCTGAAACAGCATCCCCACGGAGCGGCGAAACGTCTCAACATCCGCAACCGTGCGAATATCCTGTCCAAGAACGCGCACGGAACCCGTTTGACGGAATCCGGGAACTGTGTGGCTCATTTTGTTCAGGGTGCGCAAAAAGGTCGTCTTGCCGCAACCTGAAGGCCCGATAAGCGCCGTAATCTGCCCCTTTGCGACTTCGAGATCGACGCTGCGTAAAACCTGCTTCGTGCGAAAAAACGCATTCAATTCAGTCGTAACAATCGCCGCATCAGAACTTTCCGCCCTGATTGCCTGCAACTGGCCCGCCGCGCCTGCGACGGGCTTGCGAAATGCCACTACAGTTTCGCCCATGGCCACGCTCTCCTTCAGCACTATCCTATAGGATGAACGATAGACGAAAACTGTTAAGAAATTATAAAGAACGGCAGAGACTGAATGCATCTTTAGGAAATCTTCATAATCCCGAAGTCCGCGAGTCTACTCGAAATACACCGCTTCACCCGTGCGAGCCGATTCGTAAATGGCCGCCAGTATTTCTGTAACAACCAGCGCCTGTTCAGGCTTCACAACCGGGTCAGCGTCGCTCTGGACGGCCTCGATCCATTCTCTGGCTTCACGATCGGCCGAACTCTCCTCCGTTCCGTCGTAGAAATCCACGCCTCCCGCTTCCAATTGAACTTTGGTGGCGTACAATCTGCCGAAGTCCTCGCCATTGATGCGCAGGCCTTCCTGCATATCCGCTCCGCCTTCCGTTCCGCAGAGTGTGCAGCGCGCTTCGCCCGTCTGCAGAGTATTGAGCGCCCAACTGGATTCAAGGACAATGGTTGCCCCATTTTTCATCACGACAAATCCGAAGGCGGAGTCCTCAACCTGGAACTTTGCCGGATCCCACGGACCCCACGCATTGGCCGAATTGGGTCTGCCGCCGAGTTTGTGATACGTCGTGCCCACGACCAGTTTCGGTTCATAGTTATCCATCATCCATAAAGCAAGATCGAGAGCATGGGTGCCAATGTCAATCAGGGGTCCGCCTCCCTGCTGCTCTTCGTCCAAAAACACGCCCCAGGTCGGCACTGCCCGCCGTCTGATCGCATGCGCTTTCGCGAAATAGATGTCCCCCAGATCGCCGCGCGCGCACACTTCATGGAGATACACACTGTCTGGGCGAAACCGGTTGTTGTAACCGATGGTCAGTTTCTTGCCCGTCCGCTTGGCCGCTTCCAACATACGGCGAGCACCTTCCACCGTCTTTGCCATCGGTTTTTCGCACATGACGTGCTTGCCCGCTTCAAGAGCCGCTACCGTTATATCCGCATGCGAAGCATTGGGAGTGCAGACGTGCACTACATCGATGCTGTGATCCTTTAACAGTTCCCGGTAATCGGTGTATACCGCGGCGTCTGCGCCGCCATACTGTTTCGCAGCCGCCTGTGCCTGCGCCGCGTTCAGATCGCAAAATGCCGTCATGTCCACCTGCGATAGTTTTCCCAGGCTTGGCATGTGTTTTCCTCGGGCGATCCCTCCGCAACCAATGATGCCAATCTTCAGTTTCCTGTCCGTCTGCTCACTCATCCGGTCATCTCTCCTTGCACCTTCCGGGCTCGCCCGCGTCGACGCGCTCGGCGGAAGATCCTATGTATTCTGTTGCTGCACCATGCTTGCAGTTTATTACACTAGCTGTGGGGGATCAAGAGCATGCCTTCTACCTCCCAGGCCAAAGCATGGTTCTACGGCTCTTGTAAATAAAAATTTTCAAAAATGGACCAAATCATGCAACCTTTTGCCACTCGTCAACGTCTAATAGTCGTAGGGATATTTTTCTAGAGGAGATGGATCTATGCGCAAGTCTTTTCGCGACCGTTTGTGGCTTGGCACTTCGGCCGGACTGCTAACTGCACTCTTGCTCCAGCCAGCTTACGCGAGCGCCGCTACCGGCAGTTCCAGCGGAACTGGCACGTCGGCGGGCAGTTCATCGCAGTCCACCGTTCCGCCTGCCTTGACGGCCGCTCAGGTCGCTGCGGCTGCGGCGAAAACACTGGGCATCCCCAGCACATACACCCAGCAGGGAGTAAACTATCAATCCTCCTGGAACGGTGGACAGATACCCGTTTACATCATGAACTGGCAGGGGGGACCGATGGGTCCGGGAGGTCAAAACATCTCCGTCACCGTAAACGCCGATACGGGACAGATCCTTCAAGTATTCAACTTCTCCAGTCAAACCGGATGGAACCTTAGCCCCGGCATTACACAGGCGCAGGCTGCCGCAGCCGCCCAGACATGGCTGCAAAAACTCGCCCCCGCGCAGGCAGGGGAACTCTCGCTGCAGTCAAATCCCTCGGGTCCACAGTACAAGCCGCCAGTTGGACAGTATTCGTTTGTCTTTGCCCGCAAGGTAAACGGCGTCATGGTGGCCTTCGACAATGCGCAGATCGGGATCGGTCAGGACGGTCGTCTGACCAGTTACACATTCAACTGGCAGCACGCCGCCTTTCCGACTCCGCCGGCCAATATCATGCCCGTTGCTCAGCTCGACCAAACTTACGGCGCAGCCCTCGGCCTGCATTTGAGTTACGCTTATCTCTACTCGCCGTTTTCGCAGAAACCGCAGATGATAGTGGCTTATCTGCCGTCCCAGAGCACTAATGCCATGTATAGTCCGCTGGCTGGACAACAGGCCATGTCGCCGTGGTTCGACCCCGTTACGGGCGCCCTGCTGCAAACCAACGGACAGGCGGCCCAAGCGTCGAACGCGCCGTCTTTGACGCCGCTGGTGACGGGCGGCCCCGACACACTGCCCGCCCCACTCGCCAAGCCGCTGTCAGAATCCCAGGCACAAAAGGCGGCGTCCGCCTTGCTGCCGACTTCCGGCAACTTCACTCTGGTGAATTCCAATTACCAGTCGTATACCAATCCAGGGCAAGCTACGCAGATGACATGGAACTTCAACTACACTGATCAAAACTCCTCAACCGGGCTCGACATCACCATAGACGCTGCAACGGGCCTCCTTGAAAATATGAATGAATACCAGATGGGACCAGGCTCCCCTTCTTCCGGATCTTCGTCTCAGACCGCTCTCACCAGTGCACAGGCGGAGGCGGCCGCTGCGTCATTTGTCGAGAAGGCGTTGCCGACCATGACGGGAGGCGTGACTTATGACGGACCATCGCCATTTTACGGGTCTGGCAATAACAACATCGCACAAGAGTCATTCTCGATGCTGGTCAACGGCATCGCAACAGAAAACCAGATCAGCGTCGGCGTCAATCTGAGCACTGGGCAGGTGGTCGAATACAATGCCTTCCTGAACTCAGGCGTCACTTATCCCGCCGTCGGCGCAGTCGTACCGGTGAGCACCGCAGAGGCCGCCTCTGTCGCGAAGGATCCCCTGCAGTTGATGTATGTCATGCCGTATCAACTCGCGTCTTCGAAAGTCACGGGTTATGGTCCGCAGACGATCGGCTCCACGGCCATGCTCGTTTACGCGCCGCAACAGAACTCTTCACCGGATATCTACAACGCCAACACAGGGCAATGGCAGACGCAGGGGTATCCCCCGACCGCAGGTGTAAAAGAGCCCTCGGACATCAAAGGACATTACGGAGCGCAGGACATGAATCTCTTGGTGAACCGGGGCCTGCTCAAGGTGCAAAACGGGAAAGTGCACCCAAACAGCTCCATGACAAGAGGCCAGTTCATTCGACTGCTAGTCGAAGCGGACGGCGTCTTCTACGGTGGCGGAACTCCATCCTCAGCCGCATTTGCCGACGTTTCGCAGACGAGCAAATACTATTCCTTTGTGCAGCAGGCGGTGACCCAGGGCTGGCTCAAACCGGGCGGCAACTTCTCGCCTGATTCTCCGATCACTCGTGAACGAGCCGCCGACTGGATTGTGGGTTTCATGGGCTGGCACGAATTGGCCAAGCAGACCGGGTTGTTTTCCGTCAATTTCGCGGACGCTTCCGCGATTCCCGCCCAGTTCAGAGGCGACGCCGCCATTGTCGCGAAACTGGGGATCATTCCTTCTGTAGGCGGCAAGTTCCTGCCCACACAACCGCTCACAGTCGCCGACGCAGCGGTTGCGGTTGTGACAACCATGCAATTGTACAGTCAGGAACAACAGCATCCCTGATGACAGACGTGTCTGATTGACAGCAAAGGGGCCCCTGGGGCCCCTTTGTCATTCGTAGATTCTCATCCCTTGAACATTCGGCGCGCGCATGGCGCCGCGCCTCTACACGCCTTCTTCGATCGGCGCCACTGACGGAATCGGAACATCTGGAGATGTGTCCGCGTCATAGTCCACGTCGGGAAAACCGAACCCAAACAGTTTCAAAAAGTCCTCGCGATACCCGCCCAGATCCGCGATGTCCGTGAGACTGCCCGTCTGCGCCCGCTGCCACAGCTCATCCACGACCGCCTGAACATCGGACCGCATCTCCCAGTCGTCCATACGCACGCGGCCCCGCTCGTCCACGGATACTGGCCCGTCAGAATACACCCGTTCCGCAAACAGGCGATACATTTGTTCAATACAGCCTTCATGCAGGCCGCGCTCTTTCATCACGCGAAACAACAGCGATATGTACAGAGGCACCACGGGAATCGCGGAACTTGACTGAGTAACCACCGCCTTGTTGACGGAAACAAAAGCGCGGCCTCCAGAGAGTTCCAGGCGAGCGTCAAGCGTTAGGGCCGTATCTTCCAGATCGTCTTTCGCTCGCCCGATGGTGCCTTCACGATAGATGGCGTAGGTGAGTTCGGGTCCGACATAGGAATAGGCTGTCGTAATGGCGCCTTGCGCCAGCACCCCCGCCTGATCCAACGCTTCGATCCACAGATTCCAGTCTTCCCCGCCCATGACGGCCACCGTGTTGCGAATGTCGTCTTGCGACGCGGGATCGAGAGTCACCTCTGTCACTACACCGCTTTGCACATTGACCGTTTTGCTGGTAAATGATCTGCCAACGGGCTTCAACACCGATGAAAACGTCTCGCCCGTGCGGGGATGGACCCGACGCGGCGACGCCAGACTGTATATCACAAGATCGACCTGTCCGCACTCTTCCCGAATCGCGGCGATCGTCTCCTTTTTCACCGCGTCCGAAAAGGCGTCGCCGTTAATCGTCCTGGCCATGACTCCATGCTCCTTGGCCGCGATTTCAAATGCAGCCGTGTTATACCACCCGGCGCTCGCAGTCCGATTGCCTGAAGCCGGCTTCTCAAAGCACACGCCGATTGTGCCCGCGTTCGCCCCAAACGCTGCGGTGATGCGACTGGCGAGACCGTATCCTGTCGAAGAACCGATCACAAGCGCATTCTTGACGCCCTGAATCGGACGCTTTGCGCGAACGAACGCAATCTGCTCCCGAACATGCTCAGCACATCCCTGCGGATGAGCGGTGGTGCATATAAAGCCGCGAATTTTTGGTTCAATAATCATTGCGTTGCCTCCCGATCGTGTCAGGAATACCTGTGAATCTATTATACAACATAGCTTCGCCGCAACCTGCCTTATCTCGACTCCAGCCAGTGATCGTAAACGGTCCTGCCAATGCGTTGCATGGTCGGTATGGCATCATGGCACTGATAGGATAGTGTGACGATGACAAAACTGGCTCCCGGCAAATATAAAATTCCCGCATCGTGTTCAATGTCCGTGACCATGCCGGTTTTATTGGCCATTTCCCACAACGGCAATCCGCCGACAATCGGATTATCCGGGTCTGGAAGGAGAGCCGGCAGTTTATTTCTATACTGTTGCCGCTTCAGCACGTTCACCATCTGCAGCGACGCAAATAATGACACCAGTTCACCCTTGGCCACTTTACTGCACCAGGTCGCGACATCCTGCGCAGTAATCGCGTTGCGTCCGTTAAAAACCGCCGGCACAGTCTGCAGTTTGTTGTAGATGGCACTGGATGTCATCCCATCCTCCACCATGGAAGCCTGAATCACGGGAATCGTCAATGCATCGATCAACATATTGGTAGCGGCGTTGTCACTGACAGTGATCATCAGAGTCACCAGGTCCTGTATCGTGATCTCCGCGCCGGGAGTCAGAAGTTGCAACACCCCGGATCCCCCTACCTGATCCTGCGCATGCAAAGTCACTGTATCGTGCAAATTCAGACGCGCAGCCAACTGCTCGCGGTAGACCGCACTCATAATGGGCATCTTGATGACACTGGCAGCGTAAAACTGGTGGTCGGAGTTCATCGCGAAGCGTTCTCCCGTCTCCAGATGCTCAATGACCACACCCCAAATGCCCCCCGCCTCCGTTGCAATTTCCTCTACTCGTTTGCACATGCCCGCGAAATCCATGATCACGCCTCCACCAAGTCAGGTTTATATCCACGACATCTATTATAGGCATGTACCCAATAATGGTCGAGACAAGATGCGCTTAAAACGCGTCATCCCACCCCTTCAGCGCCCGTATAGTTCAAATCGGCCTGCAAACGCGGAGAACTCAGTGAGAGCCCGCGGCTCTTCCTCGAAGTACCTGTGGCCCATGCCTTGCGAGATAAGCGTACGCAACCGATCATCGCCGGCGAGCAGATCAAAAAACAGTCGGCCCCCACCGTCCGGCGTCACAAACTGAAACTCATCCGGATACGCGCTGGCCACTTCCTGAACGAGTGACACACCAGTGCGAAGGGCGAGGACTTGCGCAGGATCCGTAATATGCAACTGGACGCCCTCGCACAGTTCCCCTCTATACAGACAGTGGTGTGGTGTAAAGTACACGGGTCGCGCGACAACGCCAGGAAGATTGAGTCTGTTGAACTGTTGAGCCAGCTTGTGCCCATCAATCCAGGGAGCTCCTGTCAGTTCAAAGGGATGGGTCGTACCTCGGCCGACGCTCACATTCGTTCCTTCGAAGAGGCAGGCGCCTGGATAGAGAATCATCATGTCCAATCCTGAAGTGTTGGGCGATGGCGGCACAAACGGCAATCCGGTATCAGCCAGGAACATCCTGTGCTTCCACCCCTCCATCTGAACAACGGTCAGATCGCATCCGATTCCATTCACAGTGTTGTAGAGGAGAGTCAGTTCCCCCATCGTCAGACCGTGTCGATTTACGATCGGATACATTCCGACGAAGGAAGCAAACTCCTTTGCGATGACAAAACCTTCCCGCGCCGCTCCGATGGGATTTGGGCGGTCAAGAACAATGCAGGGCATGCCGACTGACGCACACGCCTCCATACAGAGGGCTGCGGTGTTCATGTTCGTGTAATATCTCGTTCCTATATCTTGCAAATCAATGACGAGCGCGTCAAGTTCAGCAAGCATGTCCGCGGTCGGTTTTCTGGTGTCTCCGTAAAGGCTGTGAGCAGGCAACCCTGAGTGGCGGTCTACGGCAAAGGAGACGTGTTCACCCTCCCTGGCGCTGTTGCGAACTCCGTGTTCTGGACCGAACAATTTGGTTACGTCGCAGTTTGTCGCCTCCATAAACAGATCGATGACCGGAACCAATCCGCTGTCTGTCATCGTGTAATTGCTGACCAGACCCAATTTTTTACCCGCGATCAGATGTGTGTGATGTTCAAACAGCGCTTCAACTCCCAGTTTCATTCACAGTGGCCTACTCTCCTGATCGATTTCACGACGGCGCAGTGACTCGACATTCTCTCATTCGTGCGTAATGATCAGATTATCAGATACCTGAGGCGGGCGCGTCAACCCTTGACGCTGCCCACGACAGAAGAAACTACAAGCGTGGCGTCAGCCTGCTTGTAGTTCTGTCAGTGGTCCTCTTACTAGTACACGGGAACTGTTGTGCACTGCGTGGTGTACACCGGTACGAGCAGGAAGAACAGGACGAAGATGATCAGAAACACCACGGCCCAGCGCGTGTAGCCACCGAAGACTCCCATGTGGATTCCTCCCCCTTTGCCTTTAGATCAGCGATACACTGTAGATAATGTGTCTGCATGATCAAATGCGCGGGCTCAAGCCCTCTATTGCGCAAAAATGGGGGATGCATCGCCCTGATCTACATCGCGGCGGATCAGGCGAACAGCTTGCGCGCCTCCTCCGTTAGCGCAGGCACCACTTCGAACAGGTCGCCGACGATCCCATAGTCGGCCACTTTGAAAATGGGCGCCTCCGGATCCTTGTTGATCGCCACGATCACTTTTGAATTGGACATGCCGGCCAAATGCTGAATCGCTCCCGAGATCCCGCACGCAATGTACAGATCCGGAGTCACGACCTTGCCCGTTTGGCCAATCTGCATCGAATAATCACAGTAGCCCGCGTCACAGGCCCCGCGCGATGCTCCGACTGCCGCGCCAAGCACGGCCGCAAGCTCCTGGAGCGACGCGAAACCTTCGGCGCTCTTCACGCCGCGGCCACCTGACACGATGATTTTCGCCTCAGACAGATCGACGCCGGAGACCGCTTTTTTCAGTACGTCTCGCACATGTGTCGACACATCGCCGGAGAGTCGGACCGCCAGATTCGTCACATTGCCCAATGCGCCCGTTTCCTCATGGGCTGGCAAGTTATTGGGCCGGATGGTTGCCACGATCAGGTCACCCGCTATGTTGACCTTCACGAATGCCTTGCCTGCGTAAATGGGCCGCGTAAAGATCACATCATCTCCGGCCAGTTCTACATGAATCACATCGGAGGCCTGCCCCGCCTGGTGACGAGCCGCCACCATAGGCGCCACATCCCGCCCGATGGCGGAGTGCGCAAACAGCACAGCCTGCGGCGCGAACGCTTCCATCGCCTGTTCTACGGCAGCCGCATAGTGGTCCGGCACATACTGACCAAACTCCTCCCGGTCCGTTGCGTACACCTGATCCGCTCCATGAGCCCGTAGAGACGCAGCCAGTCCGGAGACCTCATGACCGATCAACAGGGCCGCTACCGCACCGCCGTCTGCGATAATCCGCGCCGCGCCAAGAGCCTCGAAAGAGACATTACGCAACTGGTTTGCGCGCAAATCGGCAACCACCAATACATTTCGTTTCACCGCCATCGCTCCTCCATTCGATCAATCGCACAGTACATACCGCGCATTTCGGACAACCACGCCGACAGTTCTACAGCACTTTGCTGGTTTGCCGAAGTTCGCGAAACAGCGCCTGCGCCCGCGCGCCGGTGTCACCCTCCAACACGCGACCTGCGCCTTTGGCGGCAGGAAGAACAATCTCAACGACGGAAGATCGCCTGGCAATGGCTTGCGCATCAAGATCCAGTTCGGCCACCGCAACCTTTGCGATGGGCTTCTTGCTCGCCTTGCGAATCCCGATCAGGGATGGATACCGCGGTTCGTTCAACCCCTGTTGAGCTGTCACCAACACTGGCAGCGGCGCCGTCACGATCTCCGTATCGCCCTCCGCATCCCGCTCGGCGACAACTTCCCCACCGTTTATCTCAAGCTTCGTGACCGTCGAAATATGCGGCACCCCGAGCAACTCTGCCACGCGGACCGCAACTTGACCAGAACCGTCGTCCACCGCCTGATTGCCGGCGATGATAAGGTCATACGGACGGTCCTTGATGACGGCGGCCAGAACTTCTGAAACCGTCACCTCGTCGCCAAACGCCGCCTCGTCTTCCACATGAATCGCCTCATCGGCGCCCATGGCAAGCGCCGTGCGTATGGCTTCTTCCACACGTGCAGGTCCTACTGTAACAACCGTCACCGATCCTCCCGCGGTTTCCTTCAATTTGATGGCTTCTTCCACAGCGTACTCGTCGTATGGATTGATGATAAACTGCACCCCGTCCTCTTTCACGGCGCCGTTCTCCAGGACAATCCTTGCTTCCGTATCAAATGTTTGCTTCATACATACGATGATGTTCACAAGCGCGCACCCCTATCCAGTGATCAAGAACCAACCGTCATGACCGGTTTCCGACGCCGCCTAGCAGCATGTCGTAGACCGGATCCACCAGTGCCGTGAGATCGTATTTGGCGCCCGTAAAAATCCATGCGCTGACGGTCTCGTCAATCGTGCCAAAAATCATCCTGCGAGCGACACGCACGTCAAAGGGACGCCGAAACGCTCCCGTTTCCTGCCCAAGTTCCAAAATACGATCCAATGTGCGATGGTATGGTTTCATCATGTCCGCCACTTGCTCACGAATCGCCCGATCTGCCTGGCGCACGTGCACCTGAAGCACCAGCGCCAGTTCGGGATTTTGACCCAAGGTCCGGAAATGCGCTTCAATCAGCTTGCGCAGAGCAGTCAGCGGTTCCGGATGTTCTCCTTCAAGCCAGGTCGACAGGATAACGATCTGACCAATGGTTTCGCGCAGGACGGAAATCAGGATGTCCTCCTTGTTCTTGAAATAAAGATATACTGTGCCATCTGCCACCCCTGCCTCACGGGCAATACGCGCTACCTGGGCGCCGTGATATCCAGAGACAGCCATCACCCTCACAGCCGCAGCGAGTATGGCGTGATACTTGGCCGTGTCCTTGCGCTGAGCGATGAGCGTCTCCCCCCATGTTTGCCGAATGGCCATTCATTCATCAGGATTTTACGCCACCTTCGAAACGTCGTCAAGAGAGGTACCAATTCCACGAATCAATCGGCCCCTGCGCCCCCGACCACACAACTCCATGCAGATGCGTACTCTGTACGCCAAGCAAAAACGGATCGACCAAAAAGTTTTCTGGCAACTGCTGACTGATCAGTTCTTGCCACTGGTTCAATATCTGCTGGCGCGTTGCCGTGTTGTCGGCAGAAGCGCTGTCCTGTTGCGCGAGCAGGGAGTTATTGGTCGCGACAGCCGGGTCCGCAGTGTTGGTCCAGTCGCTCGTATCCTGATTAAAGAGGGCGTTCGCTGACCATAGATCTGTGGGGTTCGGATCTACCCCAAGCTGCCAGCCCATGATATAACCCTGAATCGCGGGCGAATTTGATTCCAGGTCGGTAATCATCTGACGCGGCGACAATGCCGGACCAACGCTTGCATCAATCGCGATCGCGCGCAAGTCGCGCGCGATCACAGTGGCTTCCTGCTTCCCGTATGGATCTCCCTGCGCATAGGCAATCGACGCGCCAAGCGGGTTGCCGTTTGGTTGCACAATCCACAATTTTGGTCCGATGTGAAAGCCTGCGTTGATCAACAGATTCCGAGCCGTTTGCGGCTGATAGGGATAGGCGCTGCTCAGCGCCGTATTGTACCACATACTGTCTGGGGGCAATGGGCCATTTTCAAGCGCCGCCTGGCCCCCGAAAACAGAACTGATCAACGCCTTGCGGTTGATCGCGTATTCCACCGCCTGGCGAAACGCCGCGCTGGCATAACCCGGCCGATTGTCTTTCCATCCGAGAAACGTGTAGCCATTGCCCGGTACTGACATCACCCGATATCCATGCATATGTCCCGCCTGTTTGGCCAGGCCCGGAGAGACCCCACTATAGAGATCGATCTCACCCGACTGCAGCAGTCCGGGCAAAACTGCGCTCGTCGCCACTCTGACAATGAGGCTGCGCAGTTTGGGAATTCCGAGTATGAACTTGCGGTTGGCCCTCAAGTCAACCTGCGCACCCTCTGACGCCGAGATCAGAAACGGCCCGCTTCCCACGCCGGGATTTTGGGCGTAGGATGACGTGGGCCAGGACGCATACGAAAGCGACCCAAGAATAACGGACGGCAATGGCATCAATCCGGCAAAATCGCGCACAAGCGCTGACGGATCTGGAGCACGCAATTGAAAGTAGAATTCGCTCTGATTCACGGCATGGAATCCCGATACAGTTTGAGCTTGCCCGGCCATGACGGCTCGCGAACCGACGATCGGCAACACGCGATACCCTTGTGTTCCTTGCAGTTGGTTATTGTAGACGGGGGAAGCCAGAAAATTGACGGCGAGCCCGACATCGGCAGATGTAATCGGCGTACCGTCCGACCACTCCGCGTTCTTGTTCAGTTGCATGTACAGGCGCTGTCCATTATCTCCATACCACCATTTTGACACCAGTTCGGGAGCAACCGCGAGATTTCGCCGCAAGCGCAACAAACTGCCGAACTGCTCCCCCACCACCAGATTCGTCGATGCCGACGTAGACAGGTAGGGCAGGAAGGCGCCCGAAAACCCGGTGGATTCTCCGATCGTGACGAGCCCCGTCGCGGTGTTTAGCCCGTTTGGATTCACCGCGGCCCATACCGGCTTCCCGGACATTCCCAATGTGGAGACAGCGGCAGCGGCAAGCACGCCAGCCAGGAAGATCGCTGCCTGGCCACTCCTGAAAATCGAGAATGCACTCGCTTCACTGGAATTGCGTTTTTTACGGCTCATGGCATATCTCCTCCATGTTCATGATAACAAAAGATTGGATCAGTCGAAAGAAAAACAGCCAGCGGCTCAGCGCCCCGGCTGCGACAACACCTCTACACGGACAACAGCGACCTCAACTCCGCATCTGCGGATCAAACGCGTCGCGCAGTCCATCACCGATAAAGTTTACGGACAGGATCGTCAACACAATCATAATGGCAGGCGGCAACCACAGATACGGTTGCGTGGTCATGGCGGTATAGTTGGAAGCTTCACTGAGCATGCCGCCCCAGGAAGCCACCGAGAGCGGCAGTCCGAGCCCGATAAATGTGAGCGCAGCTTCCAGACCCACATACCCGGCGACGGCAAAACTGACCAACACCGACAGGGTGCCGACGGTGTTTGGCAACATATGCCTAAAGATGGTTCGCCATGTTCCCGCCCCAATCGTAGTGGCGCCAATCACAAAGTCCTGTTGGCGGAGTTGGATGAACACGCCGCGCATGAACCGTCCGGAAGCGGGCCAACTCGTCAACACGACGACCGTGATCAAAAGGAGTTCGCCTGACGTGTTGAACACGGCCTCAAGGAACAGGATGAACACGACAAAGGGGAAGTTCAGCATGACGTCCACAAACCGCATCATGAGGTTGTCGATCCAGCCTCCAAAATAGCCGCTGATCCCACCGTAAATGGTGCCGATGACCAGTGTCATGACGCCGGCCGAAAAGGCCACGGTCAGGTCCACACGCCCCCCATACAGCAGACGCGCCAGATTGTCATAACCCGACGGATCTGTGCCCAAAGGATGCGCCGCAGAAGGCGGAGCGTTCGTATTCATGATATCGATGACCGAAGGGCTGTAGTGGGTAAAGAGCGGCGCTCCCACAGTTATGAAAATAATGGCCAGCAAAATGATTGATCCCGCCACCGCAAGGGGATTTCGCATAAATCGCTCAAAGGCGAGCCGTGACGGAGGTTTCCCCTTCAAGACTGTGCCTCCGGACTTTACCCCAGCATTCGATACAACACTGGCAGCCATGGACTCACCCCCTAGTTATACCTCACGCGAGGATCCATCGACGCGAGGAGAATGTCGGCAAAAAGATTCCCGAGCAGGACCATGACTGCAAATATCAACGTCGTCGCCAAAATGACTGGATAGTCGCGGTTGAGGTTTGCATTAATCGTAAGTTCGCCCATGCCGGGCCAGGTGAAAATCTGTTCGAGGATGACGGCGCCGCCGACCAATCCGCCGATGTCAAAACCAAACTGCGTCGTGATCGGGATGATGGCGTTGCGCAGGACATGCCGGAACAATACGCGTGTCGAGTGAAGGCCTTTGGCTCGCGCCGTGCGCACATAATCCTGGAAGAACACCTGCAACGTGTTGGCGCGCATTAACCGCGTATAATAGGCGACGCTGGGAAGAGCCAAGGTGGTGGCGGGAAGGATCAGATGCTGGATCCGGTCGCCGAGGTTGCCGGACCATGGCACGGCGGCCGTGACCGTACCCATTGAGGGAAGCCAGTTGAGTGTAAAGGAAAACAGGAAGATGAGAAACAGGGCAAAAACGAAACCCGGCACGGAGTAGAGAAATACAGCCACCAGCGACGTGGAGATGTCAAATCCTTTGTTCACACGATTGGCCTGGAAAACACCGACCGGAATGCCGATCATCAAAATGATGAGTTCCGCCGTTAACGCCAGGGTCACCGTGTTGGGCAGCGCGATGCCAATCAGGGTCGTGACCGGCTCCTGAAACTCAAAGGAGGTGCCGAGGTTGCCGTGCAGCAGGTTGACGATCCAGTTCACATACTGCTTCGGCCAGGACAGGTTCAGACCCGCGTTGGCCGTGCGCTGCGCGATCACTTTGGCGGCGTCCTTGATATGGGGATTAAGACCAATGAGAGCCTGAAAGGCATTGCCCGGCATCAGGTGCATGAGACTGAACACAATCACTGTGATGATAAACAACGTCGGGATCAAGCCCAAAAGGCGGCGAATCACATAACTGGTCACACAGAGGCCCTCCTCGATAGCTTTCAGTCATGGAGAGCCGCAAGGCGCCGCTCTCCATGACCAAATTGTATGCCTCAAAGCCGAAGCGACAGCGCAGGCTCAAACATTAGTTGCCAGTGCTGAGCCACCACTTCTGAGGATCGAGATTGCCGTACGGTGTGAACACAACGCCATGCAGGTTTTTGTTATAGGCCGTAACGTTGTTTGCGTCAAACAGGAAATTCTCCGGCAGTTGCTGATTGAGCAATGCCTGCCACTTGTTGAGAGTGGCAATGCGGTAGTTGATGTTATACGCCGCTTTGCCGTGCGACTCATGGATCAGCTTGTCATTCAACTGAATGGCTGGATCTTTCGGGTTCGTCCAGTCGATCGTTACGATGTTGAGGTTGTCTGTCGAGCGCCATAAGCCCCGCGGATCGGGATCATTGCTGAGGCTCCAGCCGAGCAGGAACGCCTGGATGGGCTGCTTGCCGTTGGAGTCGGAGTTCAGTTGGGTGAGAATGGTGTTGAAGTTGATCGGCGGATTAATCTTCAGATTGATGTGCACCGCCTGCAGAAAACTCTGGATAAAGTCAGCCTGCCGCTGGATGGTCGTGTCGCCGCTGGAGATCGTCAGCGTCGGTGTGAACGGCTGTCCGTTTGGCATGGTTCTCCAGCCGCCCGCACCGATCTTCATGCCAATGGAGTTAAGAAGGGCGTTCGCCTTGGCGGGATCGTATGGATAGGTATTGAGCGACTTGTTGTACCAGAAGTTGATCGGAGGCAGCGGACCGTTCTCGAGCGTTCCATATCCGGCGTACAGCGCTTTGACCATGGCAGGTCGGTTGATCGCATACTCGACCGCCTGCCGGAAGGTGGCTTGGCTGAACACCGAACCATACGTCGCGTTGTTGAGACGCCAGCCGAGATACTGGAAGCCGTTCGAAGGAACGACATTGATATTCAGATTCGGAACCTTTTTCATCTGCGCGACGTCAATGGCATGAATGGCCGCCATTGTGACCTGACCGGACGCCAGATCGCCGTTAACGACGTCGGTACTGATGACTTTCCACACGTTCTGGGCGATGTGCGGAGCACCAAGCACGTAGTATGGATTCGCCTTCTGGGTGATCGACTGGCCTGGCACGATGCTCGTGGTGATGAAGGGACCCGAACCAATCCATGGATGACGGTCAAACGGGGTCCCTTTCCACTGGGACATCGGGATCTTGCCCAGAATGTACGTCGGAAGCGGAGTGATAGCGACAAGGTTGGCGGGAAGCGCCGCCGCGTCCGCATGTTGCAGAGTGACGGAAAACTCGCGGGGCCCAAGGATTTTGAAACCAGACGGCGTCTGCCCATCCGGCAGGTACCCACTGGACGGCACGCCCACGACGTTGGACAGCAGGTAGCCGTACGAACCGCCATCGGTCACGTTGTAGCTCTTGGAAAGCAGCCAGTCCACGCCCAGCTTGACGTCGCCGGTCGTGATATACATGCCGTTCGACCAGCGGGCTTTCGGATTGATCTGGAAGTAGTAGGTTTTCTTGTCTGGCGAGGTCCACCATTTGTTGACGATATCCGCAGAGACTTGATCATTGCGGTTGAATCTCAAAATGGAATCAAAGCTGTATGACGTTGCGGCCGCCGTGTAGGCCGATGTCGACAGAAAAGGGATGAAGTTCAGACCAAATGCGGTTGGAAACGTTTGCACCATGGTGCCGCCGTTGGTGACCGGAGACCGATGCGCCGTGGCGGCGTCAGCAACGCCAATACCACCGGAGTAGCCAGCAAACAGCGCGGACAGCGTCATGACAGCCGCCGCTGTGAAAAGCGTGGACTTCCTCTTCATCTTGAAACCCCCTATGTTGGTATGTAAAGCGTACTGCAGAGTGCCTGCCGACCGGTCGACAGACACTTCGCGATGATGGCGCCCCCAGTCATCGCGGTCACCATCACCCTTTAGGCGTACAGATGACACGCTGTGAATTGCCCGGGAGCATACTCTTTGAGCGCGGGACGTTCAGAACGACAAACATCCATCACCTTCGGACAACGCGTATGAAACGCGCAGCCGGAAGGCGGCTTAGCTGGACTTGGCACATCTCCCACGAGTACGATCCGCTCACGGTTCACGTGACGCTTCGGCTCGGGCGCCGCAGACAGCAAGGCCTGTGTGTAGGGATGAAGCGGAGAACTGTATAGCTGGCGTTTGGGCGCCAGTTCCACCAATCTCCCCAGATACATCACGGCCACGCGGTCGCTGACGTGCTTCACGACAGCGAGATTGTGAGAGATAAACACGTAAGAGAGTCCAAACTCCTTGCGGAGGTCAGCTAACAGGTTGAGGACTTGCGCCTGAATCGACACGTCGAGAGCGGAGACCGCCTCGTCGGCCACGATCAGCTTGGGGCGCAGGGCGAGCGCCCTGGCGATGGCGATGCGTTGCCGCTGTCCGCCGGAAAATTCGTGGGGAAAACGCAGTCGTGCTTCCGGAGTAAGTCCCACGATCTCCAGCAGCCTAACGACCTCGTTGTTGACGTCGGAGCGCGTTCCGCGCTTGTTGACAATGAGCGGTTCCGCAATCAGCGAGCCCACGCTCATCCGCGGATTCAACGAACTGTAGGGATCCTGGAACACCATTTGAAAATCATGCCGAAGCTTGCGCAGTTGCCTGCCCTTTACTCTGGTGATGTCCTGACCGCCCATGAGAATGGATCCGGCTGTCGGGTCATTGATGCGCATGATCAGTCGCCCAAGGGTCGATTTGCCGCAGCCGGACTCGCCCACCAAGCCAATCGTTTCGCCTTCCGGGAGGCTGAACGACACGTCATCCACTGCCTTTACTTGCCCGATCGTGCGACGAAGAACCCCGCCTGCAATCGGAAAATACTTCTTCACATTTCTGACTTCGAGAATTGACTTCCCCTGAGTCTTCTTTAACGCGAGTTCAGATTCCAGAGCGCTCACCGGCCCACCCCTTTTCACACAAACTCTATACCAGATCGCAGCGAACGTAGTGTCCAGGTTTAAGCTCCCGGAGTTCCGGCATCTTCTGATGACAACTCTCCTGCGCCAAGGTGCAACGCGGCGCAAACCTGCAACCTGACGGAAAGTTGGCCGCGCTCGGAACAGTGCCTGGAATGGAGGCCAGTCTATCCCGATCCTGGTCAATGACGGGGATCGACTCCATCAGCGCTTTCGTATACGGGTGGAGCGGGTCGTCGAACACTGCGTCGGCAGTCGCAGATTCGACGACCTG
>JAJZCB010000020.1 GCA_021846285.1 Bacillota bacterium | reverse complement strand
AAAACACTGCCCGCCAGACACCGCTCACCTGCATTTCCAAACGCGGAACTGATCAGAATATCAACCGTCTTTTGCATTGGCGCGTCTGACAGCACAATGTGGTGGTTCTTGGCCCCCGCAAGCGCCTGGACTCGCTTGCCGTGCGCGGCCGCCGTCTTGTAGACGTACTTCGCGACTGGCGCCGATCCGACAAAAGACACTGCCTTGATCGTCGGGTGTTCAAGAATCCGGTTGACAACCTCTTTCGCGCCATGCACCACGTTGAACACACCGTCCGGCAAACCGACCTCAAGCAGCAGTTCCGCCAGGCGGTTTGACGAAAGCGGCGTGCGTTCGGACGGCTTCAGGATAAACGTGTTTCCGCACGCGATCGCAATGGGAAACAGCCACATGGGAACCATGCACGGGAAATTAAAAGGGGTTATACCGGCCACCACCCCGACGGGAAAACGAATCATCTCCGAATCAATCTCCCGTGACACATTCGGCAGCACGCTGCCCATGAGCAACGTTGGAATGCCGCACGCAAACTCCACCACTTCGATGCCTCGCCGAACTTCTCCGCGCGCGTCATCCAGGTTTTTCCCGTTTTCCAGCGTGACAAGCCGGGCCAACTCATCCTTGTGAAGTTCCAGTATATCGCGGTAGCGAAACATGACACGCGCCCGCTCTGCTGGCGGAACCTGACTCCAGTCCTCGAACGCCGCCGCCGCCGCAGCGGCGGCGCGATCCACATCTTCGCCGCTTGAGAGAGGAACCTGCGCGAGTAGTTCTCTGGTTGATGGGTTGGGAACATCCAGCCTCTCAACCGCATCGGCCTCAACAAACCGACCGTTGATCAGGTTTTCCAATACCTTCATGACAATAGTTCCTCCCTATGTGTATCCTCTACTGCATGTGATTCAGTTCCGGATGCGTTTCATACATCTTCTCCAGAGCCTGCTTCATAACTGCCAGCGCCTCTTTCACCTGCGCTTCCGAAACAGTCAGCGGCGGGGTTATGCGCACCGTATTGCCGTACAACCCTCCTTTGCCGACAAGCAATCCATGTTCCTTTGTCAGTTCAAAGAACTCTGCGACAAGATCCGGCGCCGGTTCCTTATTGGCGCGTACAAATTCGACGCCCTGCATAAGCCCCTTCCCCCGTACGTCGCCAAACACCCGATACTGCCGCTGCAGTTCTTCCAGACCGTCACGCAACAACTGGCCTTGCACACGCGCATTCTCCATCAACTGCTGTTCCGTCATGACATCGAGCGTAGCCAAGGCCGCTCGCATGGACGCCGGATTGCCGCCAAATGTTGAGATTGTCGGTCCGCGGTAAGATTCGCCCACCCCGCGCGTGGCTATGACCGCACCGATCGGCATCCCGTTGGCAAGTCCTTTGGCAAATGTCATCAGCTCTGGTTCCACCCCGTAATGCTCAATCCCAAACCATTTGCCCGTGCGTCCGAAACCCGTCTGCACCTCGTCTGCAATGAAGAGACCGCCATACTTGCGCACAATCCTGGCGACCTCAGCGAAGTAATCTTCCGGAGGCGTGATAAACCCGCCGACGCCCTGAATGGGTTCCGCGATCACTGCGGCAATTCTGCCCGCAGTCGAAGTGCGAATCGTTTCCTCCATGTCCTTTGCGCATTCCAGTCCGCACTGATCAGGTTTCTTGCCAAATGGACATCGGTAGCAGTAGGCGTTCATCGCATGTGTGACACCTGGCACGCCGGCCAGTCCAAGCCGCCAGGGCGATTGTCCTGTCAACGCCATCGCCAGAGCGGAGCGGCCGCTGTAGCTGTGACGCAATGCGATCACTTCGTATGCTGCCGTGGCCAGACGCGCCATGGTGATGGCCGTTTCGTCCGCTTCCGTTCCGCTCGATGTAAAGAAACTCATCGTCAAACCACCGGGCGTCAGTTGCGCCAGACGTTCGGCCAAGTCTACCATGGACTGATGGAGATAAAGTGTAGAGATGTGCGTCACCTTGTTAATCTGATCGATAATCGCAGCGTTGATTCGTGGATGGGCATGTCCGACAGACACGGTGAGAATGCCGCCAAAAAAATCCAGATATTGACGGTCCTCCGTATCGTAAAGATAACAACCCTCACCATGATCTATTACGATCGGTTCGTCGTAATAGGTGCTTACGCCAGGAACCAAATACTTCTCCTTACGTGAGAGCAGCGTGTCGCCCTGAGTATCTGAATCCATTGCCTGCACAATGACACCTCTCCTCGTATGTGCTAGAATCTTTTCAACATACCGCATACTGTCTGGCGCAAACCAACCTGACGATTGATATGAAGATATCACATTGGTCGGAAGCAAAGCATGTGACACATCGTATGATGTATCGACAGAAGAATATGACAATTTGTCGCGTCGGGGCAGACGGCCATGCCGCCGCGCCCCATCAGCAGGATGAAAAAGCCCGCTCGTCAGGATTCATATGCTGTGCCCGTCGCGAGTTCGGCGCAGCCGTGTCTGAGCAGGGGCACAGCATATGAATCCGGTTGGCACGCACATTTTTCGGATTAGGAGTGAGTCCGTGCACAGCCCTCTGCGCATCCAGGATGTATTGATGCGCCCGGTATTCAAAGGCGCACAGTTGCTTGCCGGAGCGTCCGGCATTGACCGACCTCTACGATGGATTCATATTTTGGACGTTCTTGAGGTGCGCGACATGCTTCGCGGCGGCGAACTGGTTCTCACAACCGGTATGGGTTTCAGCCGCTGTACAGAGGACTTTCGATCCTATGTTGAGCAACTGATTGAAGGCAAAGCCGTTGGACTCTGTATGGAACTTGGAACGGCAATCCGGGAGGTGCCGCCAGAAATCCTGGAGATTGCCGATGCGCATGACTTCCCGTTGATCGTGTTCACCTTCCAGGTGCGCTTTGTCGACATCACGCAAGATGTGCATAGCCTCATTCTCGGCAGGCATCACAAATTGCTCGACGATGTGGAGCATATCGCGCGCCGGTTGCAACAGTACACGGTAGGCGCTTTAGGTATGCAGCACATCCTTGCGTTTGTTCGGGAAGTCACAGGACACACCGTACTGTATTTCAGAAATGGGCAAAAACCAGTCGTGCTGCCGCAGACGCGCACAGACCCCACAGCCGTCGCCAAAGATTTTGTCGAAGCATTGCAAATTGATATGGACGGCATGATAGAGCCTGTCGTCTTTCCTATCCCAGATACTTGCACTTTGAGACACAAATGCGAAGTCGCCGTCGCGCAGACGGTGTTTGTCGCCGGCATCCCGAGAGCGACGCTTGTGCTCCTGTGCGCCGCCGACCAGGTGAACGAGTACCTGCTGATGGTTGTCGACCGCTCGACAAGCGCGCTGGCGCAAGACGAATTTCACCGCCTGGCCGTTCAGGAACAACAGTTGTTTCATGAACAGGATTGGGTGGAACAACTCATTCGGGGAGAGAAACTCCAACAATCGATCGCCGACTCCACGACGCAAGACCGACGCGAAAAACGCTACTGCACTGTGATTATTCACATACCCGGGCTCGTGATCAACGTTTCGGAGCAATTTGGCGAGGACTGGCGCGACCATCAATTACCCCTGTCCATGTTAATTCGCTTCCCGTTTACTCGAGAGCAATTTCGGCCCTATTTGTCCCTCCGGCGCGATGCGATCATTGCTGTACTCGAATATGACGGACAACAAACAACTTGGAAACCGCGCATTACCGCTGCGATCGAACAACTGCACGCGATGCTGCGCAAAAACGGGGTGGAAAATCAGGGTATCTTCGTAGGCGTAGGACGAGAGGTCAACGTTTTGTCTGCCGTCGAACGCAGTTATCAGGAGGCCGTAACGGCCCTCACGATTCGCGGCAGAACCTCCGACTCGGACATATTCTTTTACGATGACGCGGGAATTTATCGCTGGGTCTCCATGTTGGGACCGAATGAGCAAGCGCGGCAGTTGGCCAATGACGACCTCCAGTCAGTCATCGAGTACGATCAGAAACACCACACGGGTCTGTTTGAGACCTTGCGTGTATATCTGGATTGCGACCGATCTAAACAGCAAACGGCGGATCGACTTTTTATCCATAGGCAGACTTTGTATCACCGACTGGAACAGCTCGATCAACTGCTCGCCATCGACCTGGCGGATCCAGTCAGACGCCTCGCCCTTCATGTTTCCGTGTATTACCATATCCTGAATCCGTGACACAGAACGGTAAACTCCAGACACAGTGGACCTTACGGATTTCACACAATCTTCGTCACTGGCGATTGCGGTCGCAGCCTCGCGAGAAAACACCAGCGCGAGGCTGCGGCAACTCACACCATCTCAGGCTCAACCGAGCCTTGGGCAACAGGGTGATCCTTCAGACGCAACACCTTACTCCGGATCCACACCAACGTTTCATACGTGCTCGGCACAATGATCAACGTCAAGAGCGTGGAGGTCAGCAGCCCACCGATCACGACGATCGCAAGCGTACTTGAGATGACGCCCGCTCCGGTTGAATAGGCCAGCGGCGACAAGGCACAGATGGTAGCCGTGGCCGTCATCAGTATCGGCCGCAACCGAATGGCGCCCGCTTCGACGATCGCCTCTCGCACCGGCATGCCCGCCATCTGATTGCGGCGCACGCGATCCATCAGGACGATCGCGTTTGTCACCACTATGCCGATGAGCATCAGGAACCCGATCATACCCGGCATGCCAAGGGGCTGGTGCACGATCCACAGGGCGTTTGCGCCTCCGACCAGGCAGAAGGGCAACGCAGTCAAAATGGCCAGCGGCGCCGCAAACTCGCTGAAAGTCAGCAGCATGATCATGAACACCAGAACCAGGGATGCGATCATGGCCAGCGCCAGATTCACGAATCCGTTATTCATGGATTGAGCGGCCCCCTGTTGTTGCCAGGTGACGTCACTCGGCAGTTTGAGCTGTGCGATGTCACGGCTGACCTGCGTCGTGACGCCGCTCGCATTGGCTGACGTGATCTGACCCGTCACGGCGATATACGGATCCTGATTGAGCCGCGTGATTTCGGTCGGTCCAGCTACGATTGATACAGTGGCGACATCGCCCAGGCGTACGGACTTGCCCGTCATCGTATTGATCAGTTGATTGCGGATAGCCGACAGTTGTCCGAGTCCGCCGGGCGTCTGCAGACGCAGGATGAGATCTGGCTTCGATGATCCGATCTGTGCGTAGCCGATCTTTTGTCCAGTCACCATGGTTTCGAGCTCAGAGGCGATCATCGCGGGACTCACCCCGTACTGAGCAGCTCGCTGCGCTTTTACATTGACGACCACCTGCGGCTTGGCCGCCTGCTGCGTGGTGACGACCCCGGCAAGTCCCGGAATGCCCCGAATGGCGTTCGCGATCTGTCTACTGGCGCGGGACATGTCCGCATAATTGGCTGAATTGACCTGGATGAACAGTTGATTCTGATTGGACAGTCCATTTTGCCCCGACACGGTGATCGACTTTGCTCCATGCACCGCTCGCAACCGCTCTCGCAACAGCGTGGAGAAATGCGCCGGCGCGCTGTTCGTAAGCTCGACGCCAAGAGCTCCCTGAACACCCTGTGCATAGCTGTCGAACAACTTGACGCCCGGTTGGGTCTGCAGAATATGTTCGATCTGCTGTACAATGCGTTCCGTCTGTGGGAGCCGGGCATTGTGGTGCATCGTCACATTGACGGAATACGACTTCGTCTGGCCGGATGGCAAGAAATTGAACCCGATCTGCGTGGCCAATACCGCGCCGCTTTCCAGCAACAGCGCGAGGGAGACGATCGCCACAAGCCACTTGCGCCGAAGGGCCCCGCGTAGAATCCGCATGTACGCGCGCTGCAGCAGGCCCTGTGCGGCGGCTTGATGCCTGGTTCGCAACAGGGTCCATTTGCTGATAAGAGGTACGACGGTTACCGCCACGAGCAGGGAGAAGAGGAGGGCAACGATCACCGTCCAGGCAAACGGCGCAAAGAAATGGCCGACGATGCCCGGCACAAAAGCCATCGGCAAAAACACCGCAACTGTGGTGGCGGTTGAACTTGCGATGGCCGACCCGACCTCCGCCGTTCCCTTCAGCACCAGTTGCGAGTCATGGTTTTTCGCAGCGCGAATCCGCCTGTAGAGATTCTCAATGACGACAATGCTGTCATCCACGACGCGCCCGATGGCCACCGCCATGCCTGAGAGTGTCATGATATTGAGCGTATAACCGACCAGATTCATGACGGTGACAGCGGCCAAAACGGAGAGAGGAATGGCGATGACAGCGACGATGGTGGCGCGCCAGTTGCGAAGAAACAGAAGTGTGACCAACATGGCGAACAGCGCGCCGAGCGCAGCCTCGCGCATCATGCTCTGTACGGAATCGCGGGTTTGCTTCGCCTGATCTTGCAAGGGTGTGACGACAAAGTGAGGCGGCAGCGTGAGTTTGGCCAAAACCGCTTTCGCCTGCTGCACCAGCGTCACTACATTGGCATTGCTGGACGCCTGGATCCCCACAACCACCGCCGGTCGGCCGTCGAGTCGTGTAATGAGCCCGCCCGAGGCCGGCGTGCGATACGTCACCGTCGCGATGTCGCCAAGCGTCACGGTCTTCACGCCGAGCGCAGGGGCAACCGACGCAGGGGAGCCTGTCTGCCCAAGCGTCGGCGACTGCAGTCCACTCTGGCCGATCGGGGTTCCCCTTTGGGTCGCCGCGCCCAGGCTGGCCGCGATGGCGCGCAGTTTGGTCTCGAGTGTGGACTGCTCCGTTTGCAGCGCGATCGCCTGCGCCTGAAGCGCCGCCAGTTTTGCCTGCGTCGCTCGACTCGTGGACGACTGCTGACGGAGCAGGGCCATTTGCGTCTGTATTTGCGCGGAAGCGGCAGTGAGTGAGTTGAGTTGGTTTGACAGTTCGATCTCCGCCTGCAAAGCTGCGTCCATTTTTGCGAGAGAGCCAAGCCCCGTTCCGAGCGCGGACATTCCCGAACTCACGCCTTGAAACGCACTCTGGAGACCATTCATATTCTGTGTCACAGTGAAGATGGGAACGGCGCGAATTTGTGCAAGCGAGGCATACTGATTGCGCAAAACGATCGGCATCTGGGCGCCGCCGATCCGCGTGTCGCCTGTGGGCGCGTTCAGTTGATTGGCCTGCAGCGCATTGGCGACATCCTGCAGCGTGATGCCGTCTGCACGGGCCAGCGCAGGATTCACATCGATATAAATCGAACGTTTGGCGGCGCCGCGAATGTCGACGCTGCTCACGCCCTGCACAGCGAGCAGTGCGGGTTCCACAGTCTGCTTTGCATAGTCCTGAATCGGATACAGACTGCCGGGTGCGGACAGGGCAAACTGAAACACATCCGTGCTTCCAGGAGTGGCTTGTTGGATCTGCGCGGTACCTGCGGCCGAGGGAAGTCCGGCGCCGTCGACCGCAGTACGGATATCGCGAAGCACGGAAGCTATCGGTCGGCTGTAGTGAAATTCAAGGCTAAAATCAACAGAACCTGCGGTGCTGAAATCATACATATTTTTCAGACCGCCAATGGCCGCAAACGCCTTCTCCAGCGGTCGCCCGACATCCTGATACGCCTGCTGCGGCGTGCTCCCGGGATAGGGGATCGCGACGTTTACCCAGGGTATGGCGACATTCGGGTATTCCTGCATAGGAATCGCCGACCCCGAATAAAGCCCGACTCCAATGAGAAACAATACCAGGATGGCAACGACAGCCCCGTTTTTCAGAGAAAATGTTGTGAGTCGCGACAACAATATCCACACCTCGTTCGTCTGGTTCAATCTTACAATAGACAGTATAACAAAGAAAAAGACGGCCGCCTCCGTCTTCCGACCTAGTTTGCAAGATTCTTCCCTCTTGTAGTACGGCAATGCAGCAGCACCAAAACTAGCTTATCAAATATGTCGGTCTCCATGCGGTGTGCAAAGGTGTTTGTTGCAGCCACAATTCTAAAGTGAGTAGAGCAAACAGCAGTCTTCCGGCCCGTTCCTGACGCGCTTTTGGCGCGTCAAACAGTGTATGCGGCCGATTTCCATACAACTCCCGCGTTGCGGCATTCGGAGAGAGGAGCACTTCACGGGCGAATTCTTGCCATTCCCCAAACAACCATGCGGAAATTGGAACGTTAAATCCTGCCTTGCGTCTCCGTAGGACAAAGGACGGAACGACCCCCGTCAACGCCTGGCGAACGATTCTCTTCCCGCCTCCATTCCATGTCTTATGATCGGGACTGGAGAGCGCGAAATCGACAATGCGACTGTCAAGATACGGAACGCGCAGTTCAACCGAATGAGCCATGGAGATTTTGTCTGACTTGGCCAGTGTGTTATCGGGGAGCCACGTGAGCAGATCGAACAGCATCATCTGTTGCAATGCGCTGAGTGAATCAGTGGAACCCATCAGGGAACCGGCGCGCACGGCAACGGGGTCGTCTTTTGAGACTGCTGTTTGCAGAAGCGTGCAGCGCTCTTCGGGGGTAAATATTCCGCCCACGCCTTGATACCAGTCATTAATATCCTGCAGTGATCTCCCTATCACGCCAGTGCCTGGCAAGCCCTTGCGAACAAGCCATTCGAGAAGGGAACGTCTTAGCGTCTCAGGCACTCGGTTCAACGCACGCATCCAGCGCTCGTGTCCATACACCTTATAACCGGCAAACAGTTCGTCAAGTCCTTCGCCGCTGTAGACCACTTTGCAACCGTTCGCATGCGCCATCCTTGTTGCAAACCAGAGTGGAATGGCAGTCGGATCCGCTATGGGTTCATCCAGATCTGCGATGATCCGCGGCAATGCCTCGAGTGCCTCGCGCGCGTTCACCACACCTACTATGTGATCCGCTTGGTACGCGCGCGCCACGCTGCTTGCGTGCTCCACTTCGGTATATTCGACACGCCGCCCCCCGGAGACGGGACGCTCGAAGGCGACAGTGATCGCGATGTCCGGTTTTCCTCCGGATATCGCCTTTCGCATCGCGAGCAAGGCGCTTGAATCCAGTCCGCCGCTTAAAAGCACAGCACTATTCACTTCCGGCGCAAACTGGTCTTTCACCGCAGTGAACATCACTTCCCGCAGTCTCTCCGGAGAAAAGTCCTCATCCCTGGAGTCTACAGGCAACTCTGTCGGTGAGAAGGTTGGTTCCCAGTATGCATCGATCCGGAAAACACCCAGATTCACTTCGGCGAAATGGGCGGGGCGTATGCGGCGTATGCTCCGATACAGTGTCTGCTCGTGGGGCGTAAAGCGAAACGCGTGGTATGCCATGAGCGCGCTGTCCTCAATTTCCTTTGCCAGACCGTCTAATGAAACCAGCGCCCGCAGCTCTGACGCAAACGCCCAATGTGAACCGATGTCCGCATAGTATAGCGGCTTGACGCCCATGCGGTCGCGTGCGACGAACAATGCTTTGCGCTGATCGTTCCAAATGGCCAGCGCATAAATCCCTTCCAGCCTATTGAGACAACGCTCACCCATCTCCTCGTAAAGATGCAATACAACTTCAACGTCCGAGTGGGTTTTGAATTGATGCCCATTGGCGACAAGCGTGGAGCGCAACGCTGTAGAATTGTAAATCTCCCCATTGCATACAAGCGCCATAGTGTGATCCTCGTTCCAAATGGGCTGTGCGCCACTCTCAATATCAACAATCGCGAGGCGAACCATCCCCATGTCGACACCAGGCAGATACACTGATCCCCGACCGTCCGGCCCCCTATGCTGCATGATATCCAACATCTTTTCCAGTTCCTTTTTCATTGACCGACTATGATTCGTCTTTGCAACCAATACTGCAATTCCACACATGCAACCGCTTCTCCTCAGTCCGTAATAGAAAGCGTCTGTCATTCTAAAATGGGCGCATCAATACTGTAATCGAGAATTCATGTGATCCGCATTAGATTTTCATTAGAAACAAATGAGAGACACGGACATAATCGTTCCCATATGAAGTTGACTGGTTGCCCACATCGATCCCTGATACAGCAGAACCAATTCCCGCGCGATCGCCAATCCCAGACCAAACCCCTCTGTTGCGCGACTTCTTGCTTTGTCCGCCCGATAAAAACGCTCGAAAATGTGGGAGAGACTCTCTGCGGGAATACCCGCTCCTTCATCCACAACGTCGATACGCACAGTTTGACGTTCCCTATATACACGAACGGTGATCGATTTGTCAAACTCGGTATGCTTGACGGCATTTTGCAGCAGGATCGTGATCACCTGATGCAGATGCTCGGGCTGTATAAAGGCCTGTAAGGTTGTATCCTCGACAACAAATTCGATGGGCCTTTGATACACATCACTCAGCTGTAAAACCACTTCTTCAATGACGGGACACACCAAGTGCGGAGTCATCAGGGTCTGGGAATAAGGAATGCCGGCTAATTGCAAGAGACCATTTGTCAACTTGCGAAGACGGCCAGCCTCTCTTTTGATCGCCTTAATGGAACGCTCCGTTACGGAGGGGTCCTGCTTTCCCCATCGATCCAGCAAATTGGCGTAACCCTCAATGACTGTGAGGGGAGAACGGAATTCATGGGACGCATCCGCCACAAATTCATTTTGCTTTTGAATTGCATGGCCAATCCGTTCTAACATCTCGTTAAATGTCCGTGTCAGTTCCGCTATTTCGTCCTTGCCCTGACTGTCCGGAAGCCTCTCGTCCATTCGGTTGAGGTTCATGCGTCTGACAGCGCGAATGATCCTGGCGACTGGACGCAAGGCAGAGAACCCCAGCATATACCCACTTACGCCGGCCAGAACAATACCGCCCAACGAACCAATGATCAGAACGCGAACTAGAGTGGCGATATATCCTTCTACCACATCAATGGAAGAATACAGCACAACCCAGGCGAGGACAGTTCCTGAATCCGATCGGCTTGCTGTGATGACACGGACGTAATGATGTTGTTGAATTCCAAGAATGCTCACGGAATCGCGAAGTTTTCCATAGGGGATGGAGCGCGCAACAAGCGAATTGCCTGATCCGCCGATTCCCATCAGATGCCCATTATGACTGATGAGGAAAGCCGATTGACTATTTGATACAAATTGATTTAACCAATTCGGATGGGCGTCATTCAAATTGCCTGAGCCTGTCTCAACATTGCCTGGATAAGCCATGGCAATGTGTTGGGCGTCCACCAGAGCGGACTCTTCCTGCTGTTGAATCATCCACTTGGAGAGAGTGACATAGACAAATACAGTAAATAAAAGCATGATGCCGGTAAGAGTGGCCATTGACACGAGAGACAAACGCCATTTTATAGACAAGCGGGTCATTGTTCTTTTAGTACGTACCCAACACCCCGAATCGTGTGAATCAAGGCTGCTGGATACCCATCATCGATTTTGGACCGTATATATCTGACATACACATCGACCACATTGGTCTCCCCGGTGAAATCATAACCCCAAACAGTTTGAAGAAGTGTCTCACGAGATAGAACGTGATTTTTATTATCCATAAAACAACGCAGGAGGTCAAATTCACGCGGTGTCAAATAAATAACAGAATCTGACCTTGTGACTTCCCGAGTATCCAGGTTCATCACCAAATCCCGAGCGGTTATGATGGCCGATGTACTGTTTGCGTACGATGCTCGACGGAGCAATCCCCGCATGCGGGCCATAAGTTCCTCAATCGCAAACGGTTTTACAAGATAGTCGTCGGCTCCATAATCAATCCCTGCAACTCGATCAGTTACTTCCCCCTTTGCTGTTAACATAATAATCGGAACCTGACTGTCCGTACGAATCCTCCGGCAAACCTCCAGCCCGTTTATGCCAGGCAACATTAAGTCCAGCAGAAGTATATCCCAGGGTTGAGATATAGCCTGACGAAGACCTTCACGCCCATCAGTGACCACCGTAATGTCGTATCCTTCATGCGTGAGTTCCAGTTCAATAAATCCGGCGATATCTTCGTCGTCTTCAATCAGTAAAACTTTCTCTTTCCCCATCTAAAGACCTCCGAATCTAAAGACATCCGTTTCAGGACAGACACGCCATGAAGAAACGGCCCGCAGTGAACGGACAGGGATGTTCCCTGCGGGCTCGCTTCCGTTCATTATTGACTGACCGTATTGTTCACCTGACTGCCGGACTGAATTTGTACATTCGGTCCGGAATCGACACTGCCATCTGCTTTCTTGCCATTCGTTTCTTTCGCAGTCTCTGCCGCAAGCGGCGATCCACTGTCGTTCACTTGGCTGCCAGTTTGTTGCTGTACATTCGGCCCGACATCGGTGCCCCCGGTTTGAGAATGGGCCTCCGTTGAGTCGGCAAGCGAAGGCACTGTACTCTGCAAGGCTGCGCCTGTTGCTATTGCGGTGGGTGCACTGTTGTTCTGACCCGTGGCCGCAAAGGCTGAAGCTTGAGTCAGGGCAAGCCCCCCCACCATGATCAAAGCAACTGCGCCGCCAATGATTTTCTTACTCAATTTGATGACCTCCTTCGTGGGAATGGCCTCAGTATAGACACTCCCTGTTAGACGGTCTTGTGAAATCCATTAGAATTCCATAAGCGGTTGCAACGATTCACCACGAAAACAATCGATGGGTTCAACTCGCATATTTGATCCCGTAACGGCGCGTAGAAGCGGGTAGACTGATTCGTGTGCCATGGGCATCCCCTCCTTTCGGATGGGCGTTCATGGGTGAGATTGATTGACCAAAGGGATGTTTGTTTTGCATCCACCACATTTAATTCATCGGCAAAAAACCGTATTGGCGATAACATGCCCTATGGCCGAAACGACATTTGATCTAGAATAATACTTGAAAAACCACTTTTCAAGGAGGAACGACATGTTCACAACCATCATCCTGCCCGGAATCGGAGGATCTGGCGAGGACCATTGGCAGACATACTGGGAACGCAGTCTGTCAGGCGCGATCCGCTTCCATCCGCGCGATTGGAACCATCCTGATCTCATCGACTGGATCGAGGCTCTCGATCGCACCGTCGCCGAGTCCCAGACCCCTCCGCTTCTCGTTGCCCACAGCCTCGCTTGTTTGCTCGTTGCACATTGGGCCGCGAGGAGCACGCGCTCGATCCGCGGCGCACTCCTCGTAGCGGTTCCGGATCCCGACATTCCGGTGTTTCCGGTGGAGGCACGGTCGTTTGCAAACGCGCCGGCGAGCGCGCTGCCGTTCCCAGCGCTTGTCATCGCGAGCACGAATGATCCCTTCGCCTCCCTCGACTATGTCAGCAAACGGGCTAAAGGGTGGGGCTCCGGCCTCGTTATCGCTGGAGCGATTGGTCACATTAACGAGGCGAGCGGTCTCAATGACTGGCCACAGGGTGCCGCACTATTCGAGGCCTTCTGCGCTGGGACAAACCACTGACGTGCGCTTTCTTCGAGGTGCCCATGGACCCAAGTCAGTCTCCAATCACTTTCGCTCTGTTATGCAACCATTTGGCGAGGGTTGAGCTACTGATTCTGGATGACTGGGGATTCGAACCGATCTGGAAGCGGTCGTCGCCGGCGATGGACCATCGCGGCCCGTGGTCATCCCATCAGGGATCCAGCGGCAAGCGGGACCTCGTTGCCACCGCCGCGCGCTTAGCCCACTGCGCACATCACCGTGGGCACCGAAAATGCAAGCAAACATCCCTTGACCTATGTTCCCTTTACCTGAGTATCCTGGATTTAATTTCAGCATGGCAGCGGTATCCTCCCGCCACAATCACTCCACCTTCTGCCGTTGACTTCCTTCTCCATGCAGAGCCAAGATGGACATCCCAAACGGGAACCATCACCTGACCATCGAGGTGACACGAAATGGAGCAAAAGAAAATCCATGAGGTGGACGTCTATCTTCGCAAGAGCCGCGACGACACCAGCGGCGAAGAAGACGTCCTCCTCAAACACGAAACCGCGCTTACCGATCTCGTCCGTAAAAACAACTGGCGCTATGTGATTTACCGGGAAATCGGCAGTTCCGACAGCATCGATTTTCGCCCCGAGTTCAAGAGACTGTTGAAAAACATCGAAAATGATTTCTATGACGCGGTCGTGGTCATGGACTACGACCGGCTCAGTCGCAGTGACAAGGAAGACCGGGCACGGTGGAGAAAATTCTCCAGCAATCGAATACCCTCGTTATAACACCCCCTCGCGTATACGATCTGAACGATGAGGATCAGGAACTGATCACGGATATCGAGGGCGTCTTCGCCCGCTACGAATACCGGATGATCAAGAAACGCTTCCAGCGCGACAGGAAGATCGGCGCCCGCCTGGGTCACTGGACGAACGGCCCCGCCCCTTTCCCGTACGCGTATGACTCGGACGCACGAAGCCTCCAAATTGATCCTGCGCGAAAATTGGATCGTCGTCGAGAATGCACACCCTGCGGTCAAAACACCGTAGGAGCATGCCGAAATCGTCACCTTACTCGAAAGTCGCCGGATTCAGCCCAAGCATGCTCGGCGCGGCACGTATTAGCTCTCCGGTCGGTAAAGCTCGATCCCGTATGGTGTGATAGAATGTATTTAAATGAATCCACAGACCATCGACCCATTTAGAGATGTTAGAAACGAATGGAGATGAACAGTTTGGATGCACGCAAGGAATTTTCAACAAGCGAAATTGATGCTTTATTGGAAAATGTCCGTGCACGGATCAGTCAACATCGTGATCAGACAGTTCTGATTGACGTCGTCGAGGATGAGGATGAACTGATCCTTCGCTTTCGTAACCCACGCACGGCAAAGCAACGCTACGATACATTTCAGAACTTAGCCAGACGAGGCGGACAAATCCCCGGATCCGTATTCGACGATATGCTGGCACATGCAAATCGCGACGATGAGGATGATCGGGAGGATTCCCACTTTGAATAATGTGCTGTTTGATACCAACATCTATCTCTATCACTATCGGAAGTACCCGCCTGTTGTCGATGCAATTAACGCTGAATTGAACAGAGTTATATTTCAGCTGTACATCGTGTCGTCGATGTTACTGAAGGGATTGCTCGGAAAGCAGCAGAAATTCGAAGGTTATGGAAAACTCGCACCGGGAAAAATCTGAAGCTGCCAGACGCCATCATCACAGCGACTGCCCTCCTGCACACGGCATCCCTGATTGGTAACAATGACAAGGACTTTGCTCCGTTACATGATATGGTTGGACTCGATTATCGGAATCCGATCAGGTCTCAAGAAGAGTTGCGTACCTTTTTAAGCCAGGAAAACTCTTGAAAGCTGGAGAGAATGAAGACATCCGTCGAGAATTGGACGCGATTGCAATGTAGGATTCCCTCATGAAAAGAGCATTTGAAGATAGGTGCGCTACAAGCAGCACAAAACATAGCGAGGAACCTGTTACTGTCCGGGATGGATGTGGAGACGGTTGCGCAACATATTGATTTGTCGAGGGAATAACCCCGAAGAAACGCGAAAGACTAGGGTGTTCCCCCTAATCTCGCTGCAATCGATGCCCCCTGGATTTGTCCAGAAACATTGACGATATAACTTCCACATGCGCCGTCTGCGGAAACATGTCGACAGGCGCCACATCGTCGATCACGTATCCGTGATCGACCAGAAGACGCAAGTCTCGGGCCAAGGTGGCGGGGTTGCACGACACGTAAACCACGCGGGCAACCTGCGCCGCCGCCAGCGCGAGCAGCACGTCTGCTTCACAGCCCGAACGCGGAGGATCCAGAAGAACCACGTTCGGTCTGATCCCGCTTTCGATGAGTAACGGAACTTCATGTTCCGCGCGCCCGGTGATAAAGTGAGCGTTCTCGACCTTGTTGCGCCTGGCGTTTGCAACCGCGTCCGCGGCAGCGGCGGGCGCACTTTCCACGCCGTACACAGAGCGAGCGTGTTTGGCCGCCAGAAGCGACAATGTGCCAATGCCGCAGTAGAGGTCAAGCACGATATCGCCAGATCCGATATCCGCCATGGCCAGAGCCCTGCGATACAGGATGTCCGTCTGCACAGGATTGACCTGTAAAAACGACGACGGTGACACCTGCATTTGCAACTCTCCCACTTCTCCCACTGCGTCGATCATATACTGAGAACCCCAGATCAGCTTGTCCTGTCGCACCGCACTGCGGCCGCGTCCTGGTCCATGTCCTGGTCCATGCCCCGATCCAGACGCCTGCCCAATCCCTGATCCAGATCCATGTTCCGCCACCGCTCTCGACCCAGGTTCGCGTCCTGGTCCAGACTGGGCAACCGCCTGCTCGACAACACTGGCAAGCCTGTACCCTGCAGGCATCTCCTCGCTGAGTTTGCGCGCCAATTGCGCGCCAGCCGAAAGCAGCGGCACGGCGGTTCTAAGAACGACCATCACATCTCCCGCCCGCGTGGAACGTATCACAATCTCCGCAACCGCTCCCGTTCGGTCGCCCTCGTCGTATGGCGCAATGGCCAATTCCCCGAGAAGTCGAACCAATGTCCTTTGCACATCGTCGTAGGCAGCAGGCCGAATCAGACACTCCCCATGCTCCACGGGCTCGTGTGTGCCTTCCTCGACAAATCCAGCCACAAACCGACCCTCGCGCGCTTTGGCCATGACGCTCACTTTATTGCGGTAACGCCAGGGATCCGCTTGCCCGATGGTGGGCTTCACAAGTCTGTCCACAACATCAGCGTCGAATTTTCCGATCCGCTGGAGTGCATCCTTTACGAGTTGTCGTTTGAAACGCAACTGTCCTTCATAAGATAGATGCTGCACCTGGCACCCGCCGCATACGCCAAACACAGAACACGGCGCCACGACTCTGTCAGGAGCGGTCTCAACGATACGCAACGCTTTTGCGAACACGTGCGACTTGGCGACTCGGGTAATCCGCACAGCAGCCCGTTCACCGGGCAGCACGCCTTCCACGAAGACGGCGACGCCCTGATGACGGGCCACTCCTTCACCGCGATACCCCAGGCGCTCGACTGATACATCGATCTGATCGCCTACCTTTACAGGCAGTATCATACGATCTCGCTTTACCAATAGACCAGCCCCGATTCGCTCTTCAGAATGTGTTATTGCGCCTCAGTGACGATGACCGACAGATGCTGCGGCATGACCTCGACACTGTGTGGTAATCGGCCGCCGTATTCGCCGTCGATGTTCAGATCGACGACCTCGTCGGAGTCCAGTTCAATCTGCCGGGCGTGGAAATACAGCACGCGTTCGTCATGGATGTGGTCACCGCGCAGGGCGGTGCTCACAAGGCGAATCATATCGCCGAGATTCGTCGGTTTGACGACAAGCACATCCAGCACCCCATCGCTCACTGACGCCTTGGGCGCGATATTTTCAAAACCGCCCACCGATCTGGAATTGGTGATCAGGCATAGCATCGCCTTGCCGCTGTAGGTAAAGTCGCCTGCCTGGATGTCCAAATCAATCGGGCGCAATCCAGGAAGCAACTCAAGCCCTTTGACATAATAGGCGAGTTGCCCGAGAACCGTCTTCAGTTTACTCGGCACATCATATGTAATCTCCGTCAAGCGACCACATGCGGCGATATTCACAAAATAGCGATCCCCGCCAATGCGCCCCAGGTCAAGTGGCTGCACCGTCCTTCTGGCGATGACGCGCGCAGCTTCTATGATATTGAGAGGAATGTGCAAAGCCCGCGCAAAATCGTTTGTCGTGCCGGCAGGGATAATCCCGAGCACAGGACGTTCCGCGGCGGATGCGAGGCCGTTCACCACCTCGTGAACAGTTCCGTCCCCGCCGCAGGCCACCACAAACTGAAATCCGTCTGCCGCAGCCTCTGCGGCTGCCTGAATCGCGTCACCGGGCCCGCGTGTCGCGTGGCATGACGCTTCCAGGTCACTCTCCTCCAGAATGCGCAAGACATCTGCCAACTGGGCCCTGAACGCTTCCTTTCCGGCTGTAGGATTGTATATGAGCCGTACTCTGGGACGCACCGCGCTCACTCCCCGCCTGCAATAAGCTCAAGTATGACGCGATTGACGATTTGGGGATTGGCCTTACCCCTCGTTTCCTTCATCATCTGTCCAACCAGGGAGCCCAAAGCTTTCTCCTTGCCTGCGCGATAATCGTCCACTGATTTGGGGTTCGCCGCCAGCACGCGCAGAGCAATCGCCCGCAACTCACCCTCGTCGGAAATCTGGATAAGTCCCTGGTCTGCAATAAGTGTCTTCGCGTCTTTTCCCGAATCCAGCATATCCTTAAGGAGGGTTTTCGCGATCTTTGCGGAAATCGTTCCGTCCTCGATCAGACGGATCAGATCGGCAAGCGCGAAAGGCGTGACCTGAATTTCGTCGATCTCAAGCATGGCCGCTTTGAGATAGGCGAGCAGTTCCCCCATGATCCAGTTGCTGGCCGACTTTGGATCCCGAACACGCTGAGCTGTCTGGTCAAAATACTCTGCCAGTCCCCGCGATGCTGTCAACACGCCTGCGTCATAGGCGGGCAAGCCGTACTCGCGCTCAAACCGTTCGCGCATTTGCGTCGGCAGTTCTGGAATCTCACCGCGCCGCGCATCGATATACGCAGCAGACAGCACAATGCGCGGCAGATCGGGATCAGGGAAGTAACGGTAGTCGTGAGCGTCCTCTTTTGATCGCATCACGAGAGTAGTTCCTGTCGCTTCATCCCACCGCAAAGTCTGTTGGGCAATGTTTTCTCCTCGCGCCAGTATGCCCGTCTGTCGCTCCTGCTCATACTCAAGTCCCCGTTGCACATTGCGAAAACTGTTCATGTTCTTGATTTCCGTTTTTGTGCCAAACTCCCGTTGCCCTGCAGGACGAAGCGAAATGTTGGCGTCGCAGCGCAGGGATCCTTCCTCCATCCTGCATTCTGACACCAGACAGTATTGCAGGATCGAACGGATTTCTTCCAGATAGAGACGCGCTTCCTCTGCGCTGCGGATATCGGGCTCGCTGACGATTTCAATCAATGGAATACCAACGCGATTGAGATCGACAAACGATACATCGCCATAGGGAGAATGGCTTAACTTTCCGGCGTCTTCCTCCAGATGTACGCGAGTGATGCCAATCCTCTTCTTTTCTCCACCAACTGCAATTTCAATGAACCCGTGTTGTCCGATCGGTTCATCGTACTGAGAAATTTGATACGCCTTGGGACTGTCGGGATAAAAATAGTTTTTGCGGTCAAATTTGCTTTGCGCAGGCACGCTGCAATTGAGCGCCAGCGCCGCGCGAATACCAAGCGCCAATGCCTGCTCATTCAATACCGGAAGGGCGCCGGGGCTGCCAAGGCAGACAGGGCAGACATGACTGTTTGGCGGCGCGCCAAACTCTGCGGCGCAAGAACAAAAAATTTTCGTTTTCGTACCGAGCTCCACATGAACTTCTAAACCGATGACCGTTTCCAGCGCTGTCATTTACGCCTTCACCCCCATAGCCAGAGCAGGGCGCAGCGGCGCCATGCCGGCCGCCTGTTCATAGGCGTGCGCAGCCCGCAGAAGAGTCTGTTCATCAAACATGCGCCCGATCATCTGCAGTCCTACGGGGAGACCGTCGATGATGCCGCAGGGAACGCTGATCGCCGGCAATCCCGCCAGATTGACGGGGATGGTGCAGATGTCACTGAGATACATGGTCAGCGGGTCGTGTACTTTTTCTCCCAAGCGAAAAGCCGTCGTCGGCGCCGTCGGAGAGACAATGACGTCCACGCTCTCAAAGGCATCCAAGAAATCCTGTCGAATCAACGTGCGCACTTGTTGGGCGCGTTTGTAATAATCATCATAATAACCTGAAGACAGCGCATACGTGCCGATCAGAATCCGTCTCTTCACTTCCGAACCAAACCCTGTGCTGCGCGTCTTTTGATACATGTCCAACAGATTCCCGGCATCGGCGGCCCGAACCCCGTACCGCACCCCATCGTAGCGGGCCAGGTTCGAAGACGCCTCTGCAGGCGCAATCAGATAATAGGCGGACAATGCATACTCCGTATGGGGCAAGCTGATCGGAGAGACCGTAGCCCCCAGTTGCTCCAGCAGTGCGATGGCTTTCGTAACCGCGTCCCGGACGCCGCTTTCTACACTTGGCCCAAAATATTCGCTGGCAATCCCGATGCGCAGGCCCCGGACATCGCCCGTCAACGCGGCCCGATAGTCAGGCGCCTGAATATTGGCGGACGTGGAATCGCGTTCGTCCTTTCCGGCTATCGCCTGAAGGACAATCGCCGCATCCTCGACAGTATGCGTCAGCGGGCCGATCTGATCAAGCGAAGACGCAAAGGCCACGAGACCAAATCTGGATACCAGTCCATAGCTAGGCTTTAGTCCTACCACCCCGCAAAAGGCGGCAGGCTGGCGAATGGAACCGCCGGTGTCCGAACCGAGAGCGAAAGGCACCATGCCCGCTGCGACGGCCGCCGCGGCCCCCCCGCTTGAACCTCCCGGAACCCGCTCCAGGTCCCACGGATTCCGCGTGGGAAAGAAGCCCGAGTTCTCTGTGGAGGAACCCATGGCAAACTCGTCCATGTTGAGTTTGCCCACCAGTACGGCCCCGGCGTCGTCCAACCGCTCTGCGACCGTCGCCGAGTATGGCGGTATGTAGCCTTTGAGGATATGGCTGGCGCAGGTGGTTTCAATACCCCGAGTGCACATGTTGTCTTTGAGCGCATAGGGAATGCCGTCCAGTATGCTCTCCCTGCCAATGACCGTCTCCGTCTTCTGCGCAGCAGCAGCAACACAGTTGGCAGACACGTGCAGAAAGGCGTGTACGCGGTCGTCCAACGTTGCGATCCGTTGCAGACTCAAATCCGCAAGTTCGGAAGCGGTTGCTTCCCGCTTCAGCAAACCCGCGTGCAGTTCCAGTAGGCTACTAAAAAAATCCACTCACTTAACCCTCCAGTACTGCGGGAACGCGAAACTGCTGTTCCTCTGCGTCAGGCGCATTGGCCAACACCACTTCAGGGGGCAGTGATTCACCTTGCGCGTCCGGTCGCGTGACCATGCTCGAGACGCTCATATGGCTCGTCACTTCAACCCCCGCAAGACTCGCCACCAAATCCAGCGTATTCAGTTGCGCCGCGTATGCCAGGATGCGGCTCAGCTCCTGCGCGAGCTCTTCCTGTTCCGCGTCTGTGACATGCAGCCGCGCCAATGTCGCTACATGCAGAACATCCTTGCGACTCAAACTCACACCGGATTCCTCCTGCCATGATCTCAATGAAGACCATTACCCACCAGCAAAATCACGATCGAAACCAGCGAAAAACAGATGCCCAGCAGATAGAGAAATGTCACTGTCTGCTTTTGCGACAATCCTGAACTCATCAAATGATGAAACGTATGGCCTTTATCGGCGACATAAATGGGGCGGTTTTCACGAAACCGCCGGAAAATCACATAGAACGCATCCATGATCGGCACTCCCAAGGCCAGGACAGGAATCAGGACCGATACGAGCGTGGCCGACTTGAAAGCGCCTCCCACAGCGATGGCCGCGAGAACATAGCCGATAAACGTTGCTCCGGCGTCCCCCATGAAGATACGCGCGGGATGGAAATTATGCCGTAGAAACCCGAGTGAACTTCCGATCAGGATGATGGACAGCAGGGCCATGGCGTGGTGACCTTTGATTAATGCAATGAAAAACAGCGTCGTTCCCGAAATGGCGGCAATCCCCGCCGCCAGGCCATCAACGCCGTCAAGGAAATTCATCATATTGGTAATGCCCACCACCCAAACCATGGTGGTAACAACGCGCAACCACGTCGGGAAGACAACAAAAGCATGCATAAATGGAACATTTATGCCCTGTATACTGACGCCAAATATAGGGAGCACACAGGCAGCGATGATCTGAACGATAAACTTTGGCCAGGCGGGCAGATCCTGTTTTCTCGTTTTGTAATAGTCATCGACGATCCCAAGAAGGAATATAATCCCGCCTCCGAGGGTGATTCCCCAGAATTCGGGGGCGCGGTGGACAAATATGGCAGCCGTCACGATAAATCCGCCATAAATGGCCAGACCGCCGAGAAGTGGAATGGGATCTTTGTGGATCTTTCGCTGATTGGGGATATCTACAAATCCGGTCCTAAGCGCCAGTTTCTGCACATAAGGAACAGAAGCATAGACCAGCGCGAAGCTGATAACGACCGCTAGGATATAATACATGGATCCAGGAGCCTCCCCGATATGATACAAGACGACCACTGTCAGTATACCAAAATAAGAGGCGCCAGGAAAACAGGTCCCGGTCATTGCCTCCCGCCACACCGAGGAACTCCCCCGCCCCAAATGGCGCCTTGCAAATCCGGGTCTAATCGGGCGGCGGCGCTCATATCCTTCATTATGCGCAATTCTTCAAAATGCGCGGCTCTTCTAGGGAGGTTTTTGCATGAATTGGTACCTCGTACTGGAAATCGTTGCAGTACCCGCCGCATTTGTGCTTGGACGCCATTCTGCCCGATATCGATTCATTCGAGTCAAGCGACGGTACAGACAGAATGTCGGCGAGTTTATTCGCGGACGGTGACGTCACCCGCGCCGATCATGCGCAAAAGAGTCTGTTCATCAAGGATCCGCAATGAAGCGTTTGGATTGGCGCGAAGTAGATCTTCGGCTTTGGTGAGTTTGGAACCCGCGCCTTCACCAGCAACCAGGTAATCCGTCTTCTGGCTGACACTGCCCACCACTTTGCCCCCCTGATCTTCGATCAGAGTTTGGGCCTGTTGCCTTGTCAGCGCGGTGAGCGTACCTGTCAGTACAACTGTTTTGCCTGTGAACACCCCTCCCGGACGTTCAACCTCGCCAGGGAGATCGGTGTCAAATCGCAGCCCATAACTGCGCAAACGTTCCGCCAGCGCGCGGCTGTCAGGTTGCGCAAAATAAGCCGTGACGCTTTCCGCAATCTTGGGGCCGATGTCCGGAATAGCAAGGAGTTCATCCACATCGGCCGCCATGAGACCATCAAGCGTACGAAAACGGCGCGCCAGTGTTTGCGCCGCCTTCTCGCCGACCAAACGAATGCCAAGTCCAAACAACAATCGCTCCAGTGGTTGGCGCCGGCTAGCGGCAATCGCTTCGAGCAGATTGGATGCGGACTTGTCTCCCATCCGCTCGAGCCGTATGATCTGCTCCTTTGTCAGCGTATAGAAATCCGCCGGGTCTTTGATCAAACCCGCTTCGTGCAAAGATTCCACGATCATGTCGCCCAGACCTTCGATGTTCATGGCAGAGCGCGATGCAAAATGAATGAGCGACTCCACGCGTTTGGCCGGACACGCTGGGTTGACACAGCGCAGCGCAGCCTCTCCGTCCTCCCGCGCCAGTGAGCTTTGGCATACCGGACATTCCCCCGGCATGCGATATGGCTGTTCAGAGCCGTCTCTTTCCTCCGCCAGGACGCGCACGATTTCGGGTATAATGTCTCCCGCCTTTTGCACCAGCACAAGGTCGCCAACCCGCACATCCTTTTCGCGAATGACATCCTCGTTGTGCAATGTAGCGCGACTCACGGTGGTTCCCGCCAGTTGCACCGGTTCAATCACGGCCGTCGGCGTCACGGCGCCCGTGCGTCCGACACTCAGGTCGATGCGCAGGATTCGCGATTCGGCCTGCTCAGCGGCAAATTTGTAAGCGATCGCAAAACGTGGGCTCTTGGCTGTAACACCCAGTTCTCTCTGCACCGCGAAAGAATCGACTTTGACGACGACTCCATCGATCTCATACGGCAAATCAGTCCGCGCCCCTTCCGCCCATCGCACGTAAGCAAGCACGTCTTCAATGGATGAAACCCGCTTCCAGTTTGCATTTACGGGAAAACCAAGACTCGCCATCAGCGTCAGCGCTTCCGACTGCGATGCGGCCAACCCTTCTGGCGTCGCGAGCGCGTATGCGAAGAAGGCAAGTCTGCGCTCGGCCACAAGAGCAGTATCGAGTTGACGCAAAGATCCGGCCGCGGCGTTGCGAGGATTCGCGAACAGCGGTTCGCCCCGATCTTCGCGCTGCCGGTTAAGCCGTTCAAATGCAGCCTTGGGCAAATAGGACTCCCCGCGCACTTCGATGCTCACAGCCTCGCGCAGGCGCAGCGGGAGCGCCCGGACGGTCCGCAGATTATGCGTGATATCCTCTCCGATTACACCGTCTCCACGCGTGGCGCCGCGAATAAAGACACCCTCCTCGTAGAGAAGCGACGTCGCCAGCCCATCGATTTTCAGTTCGCAAACATAGCCTGAGTTCCCTCCCGCCGCCTGACGCACCCGCGCGTCAAAGTCACGCAGATCTTCAGCCGAAAAGGCATTGCCCAAAGAGAGCATAGGTGTACGATGCGTTGCTTTCACAAAGCCTTCAAGCACTGCCCCGCCCACTCGCTGAGTCGGGGAATCGGTCGTGATCAGTTCCGGATGCGCCTGTTCCCAGTGGACCAGTTCACGCAACAGCGCGTCATACTCGGCGTCACTCACCAGCGGTTGATCAAGCACATGATAGCGATAATCATGCTCCCTTAACAGTTTGCGCAGTTGCTCGATGCTCTGCGCTGCGTCGCTGTCACTCACCGCCGTCACCCACCCTGGCAATCGGAGCGTACTTGACCATCAGCTTGCGTCTGCCGATGGGAGGGGAAAACTCAATCACCAATTCGAGATCCTCCCCTGTTCCGGATGTTTCAATCACTGTTCCGACGCCCCATTTGCGATGCTCCACTTCGTCTCCCATACTCCAGTTGGCCGCCAGATCGCCCCCAAACGACTTCGGTGTCTGCTCTACGGCGGAACGCGGCGAAAGCCTTCCCGCACCGCTCATTGGCCTTTGCGCAAACACTTCTGACAAAAGTCCCGTCGGAATCTCTGCCAGGAATCGGGACGGCGGATTGTTGCGAGTCTGCCCGTACAGCGTTCGCGCGCCCGCGTATGTCACGTACAGTTCCCGCATGGCGCGCGTGATGCCGACATAACACAGACGACGCTCCTCTTCCATTTCCTCCTCTTGAAAGAGCGACCGCGAATGCGGAAATACACCTTCTTCCAGACCAACCAAAAATACAACGGGAAATTCCAGCCCTTTTGCGCTATGCAGCGTCATCATCGTGATCCCGCTTTCCGCAGTTCCGCCTTCCTGATCGGCGTCCGCAACCAGCGCGACGTCAGTCAGGAACCCAATCAGTCCTCCAGTAGGATTCCGTTCCTCATACTCTTTGGTCACTGACAGCAGTTCATCCACGTTCTCCAGTCGCGACTGCGCTTCGATCGTCCGTTCGCGTTTCAACATCTCGCGATAGCCGCTGCGCTCCAGCAACTCCTCGGTCAGTTCAGTGACAGTGAGATATTCCTGCTGGGCGGCCAACTGGCGAATGAGCGAGGCAAACGATTCGATCGGATCCACAAACCGGTTGGCCAGACCGATCATGTCCATCTGCTGACTGACAGCAAAAAGTGACAATTCATGGGCGGCGCCATATTCGGTCATCCGGGCCACCGTACCCTCGCCAATGCCGCGTTTCGGTACATTGATCACCCGCGCAAAAGCGATGTCGTCCAGGGGGTTGGCGATTAGCCGCAAATAGCTGAGAATATCCCTGATTTCTTTTCGTTCGTAGAATTTGACGCCGCCAAATACGCGATAGGGGATTCCGGATTTAAGACACATTTCCTCAATAATGCGGGACTGGGCGTTCGTACGGTAGAGCACTGCCACGTCCGCGTAGGGCAACTCGTTTTCATGGTGGCGCCGGACCACTTCATCGACGATGAATCGCGCTTCCTCCTGTTCATCGAATGCCCGGTGCATGCGAATCGGAAGCCCCTGTCCATTGTCCGTCCAGAGCGTTTTGTCAGTACGCGCGCGATTGTTCTGTATGACACCGTTGGCCGCTTCAAGAATGCGCTGAGTCGAACGATAATTCTGCTCCAGTTTGATCACTTTCGCCGAAGGATAATCACGTTCAAACGACAAAATATTGCCGATGTCAGCGCCTCGCCAGCGATAGATCGACTGATCGGAGTCGCCGACCACACACAGATTCTGAAAGCGCGCCGCCAACAGGCGTATCAGCCTGTACTGGCTATGATTGGTATCCTGATATTCATCCACCAAAATATATTGAAATTTCGCCTGATAGAAGTCCAGTACGGCAGGGAATTGTTCGAACAACTGAACCGTCTTCATGATCAGATCGTCAAAGTCCAGCGAATTTTGCGCGCGCAGTTTTGCCTGATAGGAGGCATACACTTGCGCGCTGACCTGCTCCAGGATATTCGCGGCCTGCTCCCTGGCCCGCGACGGTTCCACGAGCGCGTTTTTGTGAACGCTGATGGCCGCCGCCATGGCCCGCGGATCAAATTTTTTCTGATCATAACGGAGTTCTTCGACGCAACGCCTGATCGCAGACAGTTGATCAGCGGCGTCCAGGATCGTGAACTGGCCGGTAAAGCCCAGCTTGTCGATCTCCCGGCGCAAAATGCGTACGCACATCGAGTGAAACGTCGACACCCACATGTCATCAGCCGGTGGACCCACCAGACGGGCAACGCGTTCCTTCATTTCCCTTGCGGCTTTGTTGGTAAAGGTTATCGCCAGAATACTCCATGGCGTCACGCGTTCATGCGCCATCAGATAGGCAATGCGACGCGTCAGCACGCTCGTCTTGCCGCTGCCGGCGCCCGCCACAACAAGCAGGGGTCCGCGCGTCGTCATGACGGCTTCCCGTTGCGGTCCATTCAGTTCGTGAAGCAGCTGCTCGACGTCAGTCTGCTCGATTGCCACGCGATCATCCCTTTACTCAACCGATTGTAACTCTGCCAACACGTCGTGGCAGGATGCGATGCCCGACTCTACCACCTTGCAGGACAAACCCAGCGGCGTATGCCACCAGTCTTCGGGAATCTGCCGCTTGCGTGTCATGGGCGCAGTGAACAGAGTGTTGTAGATCACCGGAAGATAATGCGACTTTAGACGGTGATCATCCTCATCGCCTCCATCCCGGGCTACTCGAAATACGAATTGCATCGCTTGCCACAGGTGATCGCCGGGAACATGGTGAAATTCCTTATACAAGGATAGCTGGCGCGTTGTTATATCGTCTTCAAGAAGATCAGGAAACCCCAGCGCCGCGAGAAGATCGCGCGCCTTTCGCTCCACGGCGAGCAGAACCCGCATGCGTTCCTGTTTCATCACTTCATCCGTGAGGGCTTGCCGCAATATACCGTACGCTTCCGCTTCCGTCATGCGTCGAGTCATCTCCTGGCATTCATAAACTTTTCATACCATTCATCCGCCTCTTTCGCCGCTTCAGCGGCCGTATCGGCCAGCGCGATCAGATGGCCCATCTTTCGCCCCGAACGGGCTTCGGACTTGCCATAAAAGTAGACATTGCCAGCGGGGCGATCAGGATATACGAAGCCCTGCCTGCGATACGACTGATCGTCCGTGTTGGCAAACGCATCACCAAGAAGATTGATCATGGCCGCAGGCCGGTGTTTCGTGTCGCCCAAGGGCAACCCCGACACAGCGCGCACCAACTGCTCAAATTGACTCGTGGCAGCGGAGAGTTGGGTGTGATGACCCGAATTATGCGGTCGTGGGGCCAGTTCATTGACCAACACCCGTCCGTCTGACGCATAAAACATCTCCACGGTCAGCAGACCTGTCAGGGATAGGGCGACGGCAATGCGTTCGGCAATGGCCACGGCTTGTCGCTGCACATCGTCAGGAAGTGCGGAAGGCGACACGGAGCGGTGTAAAATGTGGCGGCGATGCTCGTTGTCGATGACAGGATACGACCGCATGTCGCCGCTTACTCCTCGGGCGACAATGACGGACATCTCTAAAGGAGACTCCAGCCACTCCTCTAAAACACATGGAACACTCCCCAATGCCCGCCAGGCGTCCGCCATGTCCGCGACGCGACGCACCAATGCCTGTCCCTTGCCGTCATAACCTTGTTCCAGGGTCTTTAAGACTGCGGGAACTCCCACGCGCGAGACCGCTTCAGCGAGTTGCCTCTCCGAGTGGATGAACGCCACACGCGGAGTTTCAATCCCCTGTTCGATCAGAAACAGCCGTTCCCGCTCGCGATTCTGAGCCGTAAAAAGCACTTGCGGGTCCGGCGCTGCTCTTGTGTACTGACTGACCCACCGAACACTTTCAATCGGCAGGAGTTCTGTATCGTATGTCACCACGGACACGGTCTGCGCGAACTCCTTCAGTCGACCGAGATCGCGCAGACTGCCGACGCACACCCTGTCAGCCACCAGAGCGGCGGGCTCCAGCGCATGATTGGCAAAGACGTGCATGACAAACCCGAGCTCCCGTCCAGCCAGACATGTCATTTGCGCCAGTTGCCCTGCTCCGAGAATTCCAATGGTTCTCATCGTTCAGTCTCTTCTTCCCCTGAATCAAACAGTTCAGTGTCAAGAACGGTCTGCGTCTGCCGTTCCCGAAACGTTTCGAGTTGCTGAGCCAATTGTCCGTTTGTCGCAGCCAAAATCGATACAGCCAGCAACCCTGCATTTTTCGCGCCGGCCACACCGATGGCCACAGCGGCCACAGGGATGCCAGCTGGCATCTGCACGATCGACAGCAGGCTGTCAAGCCCATGCAGCGCCCTGGATTCCACCGGAACGCCAATCACAGGAACAGTTGTCAGAGCCGCGGTCATGCCCGGCAAGTGCGCGGCTCCTCCAGCTCCCGCCACGATCACCTGCAAGCCGCGTTCCCGCGCTGTGCGCGCATACTGGTACAGTTTATCGGGTGTGCGGTGGGCAGATACGATCTCCGTCTCGAACGACACTCCGAACTCACGCAAAATGTCGGTAGCATGCCTCATCGTTTCAAAATCCGACTTGCTGCCCATGATCACCCCGACTACCGCCCGCAAAGACACGCTTTCCATCACCTCATATACTAAACACGCTGATAACCCTGTCGCAACGCTGAGGGTCGCTTCCCTAACTATAACAAAAACACACTGTCTGCGCAGGCCCCCAACATCACAGCGGAAACGCGCACTTATTTGTATTCTGCTCCCTGCGCCTGTCTGAAACCGACGCATAGTTTGCTATAATTTTATCATGACAAGAGAGATCCGCATGATTGCCGTCCGCCAATCGCAGGCGAAACATGACTGCCCGAGGCAGTCGAGACGCCGGTCATGCAACAGGACAGGCCAACTTCGGATATAAAGGACAGGTGATTACAGTTTGAACATTGCTCCGGATACACTCATTGATCTGTTGCCCATGCTCAGTGAAGCACTGATGGGTTCCGTGATTCTCGCAGTGACGGACTGCGAAAAATTCCTCGCCTACATTCCCGCCCGAGATCTCGATGTTGGAATTAAGGCGGGAGACATGCTATCACCGGAAGGCAGTACGTTCCATGCTATCGCCAGCAGACAAAAAATCATCGCAGAGATTGAAGCGACTGCTCATGGCGTACCCTTTATCGCGGCAACGATTCCCATCTTTGACGGCGACCAGATCGTGGGTTCTTTCGCGACAGCCATTCCACTGTATCGTGAACGGGAGTTGCAGGATATGTCCCGACAATCCGCGGGCGCTGTGCAAAGAGTCACCAGAGCGGTTGAAAACCTTGTAGCGCTTGCGACGACGCTCGCAGAACACGCCGGAACGTTGACCGAAGTGGCCGCCAGGACATCGGAAACCGCCACACAGGCAGACAGTATGGCCGCCTTCATCAAACAGGTGGCGGACAGCACCCAGTTGCTTGGCCTAAACGCGGCCATCGAGTCTGCGCATGCGGGGGAATACGGACGTGGTTTCAACGTGGTCGCCTCGGAGATCAGAAAGATGGCCGCCAGCAATAAAGATGCCGCCAAGTCCATCACGACATTTGTGCGCGGACTGCAGTCGTCAATCGGCAATGTCGCCTCGCGCGCCGAGGAATTGGGAGCTGTGTCCCAGGAATTGAGCGCTTCTCTGGAGGAGATGGTCACAACTGCCCATGAGTTGCAGACACTGGCCAACCGCCTCGCACAACTGTCGGAGGTTAACTCGGAGCGGATGACCGGGGGAACATTTGCACAGTAACCGTATGTTTGGCAGAACGCAAAGCCCCTTGCCGTGAAGACAAGGGGCTTTGCGAAGCGGTATGGTCGGAATGACAGGATTCGAACCTGCGGCCTCACGGTCCCGAACCGTGCGCTCTACCAAGCTGAGCTACATTCCGGTGACACACGATACTATAACACCCGTCTCCTCGTCTCGTCAAATACCGAAAACGGACGCGCAGTTCCCGCTTGCTTTCCATTGCCATCTTCGAGAATATCCCGGCGTCCTGCCATCTCCTCTGCAACGCCTTCACTACTGTACAAGCGCGTACGACACCGTAACCTGGGCGGAGACATCGCTGACGGCGCCGCCAAACGGGCTCTGCTGTTCCTGCAGGCCCCCGATTGCGCTGGTATTGACCGGCGTGTATGGGCCGTTTTGGTACACGGAACTACCTCCTTGCGAAGATCCAGTGGACATGCTGACGACCGCGCCCAGTTGTTCTCCAACATCAGACGCCAGAGTTGTCGCCTGTGTCTTGGCGTCTTGCAAGGCCGCGGCAAACAGCCTGGTCCGCGTCGCAGACGAAACACTCGCCGAAAATTGCGTGTTGAAATTTAGCGTCACAGGTCCATTGGCGACCAATTTGCCACTGTCCCGGTTGACAAGATTCATGATGTTTAACGCTTGGGGAAGGCTTTTTAGCAGGACCGTAATCTGTTCGCTCGCATTATAACTGCCGCCCTGCTGGGACCAAATGTTGAAGTTGGATGTCTGTACTGCCGCCGCTGGCACGCCCGTCCTTTCCAGCGCCGCAACGATATTGCCGTGAACCGACTGCAATTGGGCGGAGATCGTGGCCACGGTCATCTGACTGTCATTCATGGAAATCTGGAGCGCCACTCCATCGACCGGAGCTGTCATTGTGGCCAGACCAGTGACCGTAAGGGTCTGCCCCGTGGCTGGCGTCGGCGAGGCCCCACTCGCGCCCTGCGCATGCGCCGCGCCCAGCCCGCCTGAACTGAGCAGCCCTCCCGCCGCAAATGCGGCGCCAAGTGCAACAGTCGCCGCGGCAAATCGAACTTTTTGACGAATCCTCATAATAAAATGCGCCTCCTTAGGGATGTATGCCACTAAGTTAGACGCTTCAGGCAGGAAAAGGTTGCATGTCCGACACCCATCCAACGATAAAATACCGCACGTTTCTGTTTGTGCAGATTTTTATCATTGCACCAGCAGGTCTGTCTGCGCCAGATCATAAAGCGCATTGCCAACCACAACGGCCGAAGACACTGCCAGATAGCGTTCCATGTCATCGTTGCTCGCGATTCCGCCACCGTAAAATATCTGAATGTCCGGAAATTCCTCACGCAGACGGGCCGGTACAGCGGGATCACCGAGCGCTCCACTGTACTCAATATAGAGCATGCTCAGTCCGCAAAATCTTACGCCGTATTCGGCGTAGGCGATCACATCCTCCATGTCGCGAGGCGTTTCCGCTCTGGTACGGTGCGCTACCGCGCAGTCTGTGCGCATGACGATATAGCCTGTGGGTACAATATATCTCCACGCTATCCTGCCCCTATAGTTGCGGATCGCCCGCACGTGGCTGCGAGCCAGATACGTGATGTCCGCTGTATTTAACACCATGGGAACAAAGTAGCCATCCATTCCAAAAGCAACATCCTGTTCACCGGACAATTCCTGCCAGACTGGCAGTCTAACGCGGACTTTGCGCAGTGACAACGCCAGATCCGTGGCGTTTTGGGCCGTGACACCCCATGTGCCGCCAATCACGATGGCGTCAAACGGACTTTTCGCGACACGGTCAATAAGCCCCTGGCTATGGGGGCGAACCGGATCCAGTTTGGCCACACGGCGCCAATAGCGAATCTCCACTCACTCACCGCTTCAATCTGTCTAACACCAGAGTGTATCCATCTGCTCCATAGTTTAGACAACGTTTGACCCGGCTAATCGTGGCGGTGCTTGCGCCTGTTTCCGTTTCGATGTGGCTGTATGTCTTTCCCTGACGCAACATGCGCGCCACTTCCAGACGTTGGGCCAGTGACTGCACTTCTCCTACCGTGCACAGATCATCAAACAGATGGTAGCACTCTTCTACCGTTTCCAGTTTCAAGATGGCCTCAAATAGCTGATCGACCTCACGATCGCGGAGCTTATCCAACTGCATGCGGAGAACACCTCGGTTGTCCAGATTCTACGCCTAGGGAACCTGTGAAATTCGATCGGTCCGTCGCCAAATCGTCCACATATAGCGTTTGATTAAAGCCTCAAACGCTATATGTGCCCAGTTTTCGTACTGCTCCGGACTTTTTCACAGGTTCCCTAGCAAAGCCTGCTGCAGGGTGTTTCACCGTCAGACGGCGCCGACACAGAGATTTGGAACGCTTCCAAGTTATTCTCCGTCGTACGCACGCTATTCGCTTTCGACTGCCCGGCAGTTCTGGCAGTATCCGAGAACTTCAAATCGATGCCGCAAGACCTGAAATCCATCGGGAACGCAAAGTTCAGGCATAGGACAATGCTCTATCACCATCGTTTGCCCACAGGCCACGCAAATATAGTGATGATGGTGTCCAGTTTGGCAAGCCATGCGATACTTCGCTTCGTTGTCTGCAAACTGCGACTCTTCAATAATGCCCTCGTCGCGAAGCGTTTTAAGATTGCGGTAGACCGTTTCATAACTCATGGTCGGGTATCTGTCTTTCATATACTCAATCAGTTCGCGCGCACTCATATACCGATCGTTCCTGAGCAGGTACCCCAGGATCTCCCGTCGCTTTCCAGTTATGCGATATCCGCGCTCACGCAACTCCGACATATACGAATCCGTTTCCACGCACCGCCACCACCCTCATCCATTGTACCCATGCAGGGTTGCCGGTTGCAATGGGAACGCCCCATGCCGCTGCGCAGTACCATCACACGGCATGGAGAGCGTCGTCATTTCCAACGAATCGATGCTCGCGCCCATCCTCTCCCAAAGATGCGTTAGCGCCCCTCGAACTGAGGGGGTCGCTTTTCTGCAAACGCTCGCAGCCCCTCCCTAAAATCGCCCGTTTCTGAGGCCAGTTGCTGATAGAGCGCCTCGCGCTCGAGGGCGTCTGAAAGAGCGCCTGTAGATCCTTCGTAAATCACCCGTTTGGTCAATCCGAACGCCACCGTCGGTCCGGCGGCCAACCGCGCGGCCAACAGGCCTGTCTCCTGCGTCAAATTCTCCTCTGCAACCACTTTGGTCACCAGTCCCAAGCGCAACGCCTGTTCGGCGTCGACTGCGCCGCCGAGCAGCGCAAACTCAAGCGCCCGCGCAACTCCGACGATGCGCGGCAAGAAGTAGCTCGCGCCGCTGTCTGGCGCCAATCCAATCCCGCTGAATCCATAGACAAATTTGGCGGATGTCGAGGCAATCCGCAAATCCGCAGCCATCGCCAGGCTCATGCCCGCTCCGGCAGCCACGCCCCCCACACTGGCGATGATTGGTTTGGGGAGTTCCCTCATGGCGCTTATGAGGGGGTTGTACATCTCTCGGACGACATCTGCGATTGAGGCGCCTTCACCGGGAACTGTCGCACCCAGATCCTGCCCCGAACAGAAACCGCGCCCACTACCCCTGATGACTACCGCACGAACGGTGGGATTGCTTGCCGCTTCCGCCAGTCCTTCCGCCAGTTCGGCAACCAGCGCCCGATTAAACGCGTTTAGCACCTCTGGTCGATGTAGACTGAGTGTCAAAACGCCTCCCTGAGTGGTGCGCAATACGGTCTCGCCCAACCAGCTCACCTCCCGACAGTCCAACTGGACAGTCTTATAGATCCAGCACTGGACATTGTGACTTGCCTCTTGACAGTCTACCGGACGGAAGGTAGACCGGAGCTTCAAAAATCGTGGTCAGACCAATAAACTCCTGCCTCTATTTTTTATATTACACTATACTTGGGGAAATACAATTTTTCAGTTCACTTATCCAGCGGCCACAGTTCAACCAGGCTGGTTTCCAGGGCCCGAGCAATGCGAGCCAACTTGTCGATATGCGATCCGCGTTCTCCAGACTCGATTGCATATATGTAACTGGCTGATACTTTTGCGCGTTTAGCCAGCTCTTTAACCGATAATCCTAGCATGAGACGTCTCTCTTTCATACGTTCACCCAAAGTCGCTTTCATGATGGGCACCTCCCGATTCCTCTATTGTATAACATATTTCCTCATTTGAAAAATATGGAGTGTGTTGCCTGTGCACACAACGAAACGTTTGTCGTCGCGACCTTACAGTGAACTGGAGGTCAGCCGCGCAACGCCGGGTATGTTCGTGTATAATGCAGATCAAGCTAGGTAACAAGGAGAAAAAGCGGGAGGATTGCATGGCGAAAGAAAAGGATTTTGTGAAAGAAATTACACCACAGAGCGAAGACTTTTCGCGTTGGTATCTGGACACCATCACGAAAGCCGATCTGATGGATTATTCACCTGTCCGAGGGTGCATCGTGTTCAAGCCAGACGGATACGAACTTTGGGAAGCATGCCAGCGGGAACTCGATCGCCGATTCAAGGCGACGGGACACCGCAACGCCTACTTTCCACTGTTTATTCCGGAGAGTTTTTTTGAGAAGGAAAAGGAACACGTGGCAGGATTCAATCCCGAGTTGCCCTGGGTAACGGAAGTGGGGGATACGAAGCTTGAGGAGCGGTTGGCGATCCGACCGACATCGGAAACCATCATCGGTTACATGTACAGTCAGTGGATCCAGTCCTATCGGGATCTCCCTGTCCTTATAAACCAGTGGGCCAATGTCGTGCGCTGGGAGAAACGCACCATGCCGTTTCTGCGCACCAGCGAATTCTTGTGGCAAGAAGGGCACACGGCGCATGCGACCGATCAGGAAGCCCGCGAGGAAACGATGCGGATGTTGGATGTCTACACGGATTTTGTCGAAAACGAACTGGCGATCCCCGTCATACGTGGACAGAAGACTCCCTCCGAAAAGTTCCCCGGGGCGATTGCCACCTATTCGCTCGAAGCCATGATGAAGGACGGCAAAGCGCTTCAGGCGGCCACGTCACATTACCTTGGCGAAAATTTTGCACAGGGATTCGACATCAAGTTTCTCGATCGCGACAACGAGCGCAAGTTTGTCCATACCACTTCCTGGGGCATGAGCACGCGCATACTCGGCGCGCTGATCATGGTTCACGGGGATGATCGTGGACTGCAGCTTCCGCCCCGTATCGCTCCGACACAAGTCATGATCGTTCCGATTGGCCCGGCCAAAACGCGCGACAGGGTACTGCCCGCCGCCAGGCAGGTGATGAACGCGCTCAACGACGGCGGCATTCGCGTTCAGATGGACGCCAGTGAAGATCAGAGCCCCGGGTGGAAGTTCAACGAATACGAGATGAGAGGAGTTCCGGTGCGTCTTGAGCTGGGACCGCGCGACCTGGACGCCGATCAGGCTGTACTCGCGAGACGCGATACCGGCGAAAAGGAGACAGTTTCCCTGGATCAGATCACAACCCGCATTCCAACCCTGTTGGCGGAAATCCAGCAATCCATGTTTACGCGGGCGCAGGAGTTCCAGCGGGAGCATTCACGGATTGCCGCGAACCTTGCCGATCTGCACGAAATTGTACGTACAGAACGGGGTTTTGCTCTTGTCGGATGGTGCGGTCGCGCAGAGTGCGAAGACAAGATCAAAGAGGAAACGGGCGCCACCAGCCGCAACATTCCATTTACGCCGCCAGCGCATATCGACGCCTGTGTAACGTGCGGGCAAAAAGCTGAGCATACCGTGTGGTTTGCCCGCTCCTATTAGACCCGCACGACAGCGACGCAAGCGAAACGCAGATCGTGAGATAACACAGATTAACTCGAATATACAGGATAGCGCCAACTGTTCGTCCGGACCGGCGTCCGCACAACTTCACGCCGGTCCAGCGAGCAGGCAAACTCCCCTACTGTAGCAGACAACTCGGCTAAGGCGTAAAATACCGCCGGAACCGCAGCGTGCACCAAAGAGGCGTCCCAGAAAATCCAATCGCACGAGTGCTTTACACATTTGTGTAAAGCCTTGTACAATGTATGTATAGCGAATCGGATGCCGAGGTGAACCATGGAACACGTTAGCCGCTTCAACGGCGCAAAACTCAGACAACTGCGCAAACTGCAGGGCTGGTCGCTGGAGGAACTGTCCAGACGTTCAGGGTTGTCGATCAGTCACCTGTCAGCTCTGGAAAAAGGGCGACGCAAAAGTCCGTCGATCGATCTGATCTATGACTTGGCCGAAGCGTTTCCTGTCTCCATCTATTTCTTCCTCGACAAGGGGCCTCATAAGACGGAAACGTCGGCAGAACAGTTCCTGTATCCCGTCTCCCCACGGCCGAAAGGTCGCGAGCAACAGGAGGATGGTGAAGATCTGCTGTTCGCGCAAACCCTCCCCCAGTGGAGTCGCGCTCTGCGACCGGACACCATTGCGTTCATGCTTCAGGAAGAGGCGCAGGAATATCTCGCGTTTGCGCAAAAACTTCACGCCAGTCGGCATTCTTCACAGCAAGTTCTGCAACTGGTCAGCGAGTTTATTCACCAGGCAAGCCTGGAGGAGACCCGCACACAGCGAGACTCCCCCGAGTCATAGCATCTTCATTGTTTTAGAACTGCCAACAGTCGCTCGAGTTCTGTCACAAGTTCCCCATATATACTCAGGGCCTGTGTGACCACATCCGGATTGGTCATGTCCAATCCGGCCTCTCGCAAAACTTCGAGCGGATAATCTTTTGAACCGGCGCGCAGAAAACCCAGATAACGGTCGGCTGCCGCTGAACCCTCCTTCCGGATGCGATCCGCAAACACCAGAGCGGCGCTCATACCCGTCGCGTATTGAAACACGTAATATGCGCGGTAAAAGTGGGGAATGCGCGACCACTCTGCTGAGGAACGGTCATCCTCTTCATACGCTTCACCCTGGTATGTGCTGTTCAGCCCTGCGTACAGCTCGCACAGACTGTCGTGCGTAAGCGCACGCCCTTCTTCAACTTCGCGGTGCGTTTGCCATTCAAAGTCCGCGAACATGGTCTGCCTGAAAATGGTGCCCGTAAGACTGTCCAGTTGCTGGTTGATCAGGGTCGCGCGCGCCATGGGATCTTTTGTTACGTCAAGAAGATGATTGACAAGCAGAGTTTCGTTTACCGTGCTGGCGATTTCAGCGAGAAAAATGGAGTATCCCGAGTATTGGGGCAACTGCGACCGTCCTGCCAGATGCGTATGTACACTATGCCCCAATTCATGCGCAAGCGTCGAAACGCTGTTGTAATTCCCCTGATAGTTCAGCAGTATATAGGGCCTGGTTGCATAGAAGCCCGTTGAATAGGCGCCGCTGCGTTTCCCCGGAGTCTCATACACATCGATCCAGCGCTCTTCCCGAGCCCGGTCCAAAATAGTCCCATATTCGTCGCCCAAGTTTGCAAGCCCTTCCTTAATGAGCCTGAACCCGTCCTCGAACGCATACTCATCCAACTGAGCTTCCACCAACGGAACATACTTGTCGTACAGCCGAACGCGATCAAGTCCAAGACGTTGGCGGCGAAGTTCAAAGTAGCGATGCAAATGCGCCGCATTGTTGCGAACCCCTGTAACGAGAGCGTCGTAGACAGAGGTGGGAATGTTGTTCTCGAACAGGGCAAAATCTCTCGCCGTCCCAAAGCGTTTCGCGCGCGCCAGTCGAATATCGGTTTTAACACTGTTGGCGTACAGCGCCGCGATCGCATTTTTGTGACCCAGATAGGTATCGTAAAGACGTTCATAAGCGAGCTGCCGGACGGTTCTGTCCGGATTGCGAAGAAGAATCCCCAAACGTCCTTCTGTCACCGCATATTCCGTGCCGTCGACGGTAAATGATCCGTGATTAAAATCAGCGTTGGTAAGTTGCGAAAAGGTTTGCCCAGAGCCGTACAGTACATCGCTGAAAGAGGCGATGACCGCTTCCGTCTCAGTGGAGAGTACATGCGGCTTATTGCGGATGACGTTGTCCAGTGCGTGGCGATGGTCTGTCAGAGCATCATCCTGCAAATATGTATGGAGAAGACTTTCAGGCAGGGACAGGAGTTCTGGTTCAAAAAAGCTCTCCTGCTCCGCATACTCGGCAGATACACTTTGGACTCTGCTCATCATGGCCTGGTACTCCGACAATCTTGTGTCCTGATCCGCCTTTGTATGCGCATAAATCTGCAGTTTCCCCAAGCGTTCTGCGAGCGTCTGCTCAATGAGAAAATACTGTCCAACAAAGTCTGCGGATTCGCCCAGCCGCCCCCGAACGCCGACGAACGGATCCTGGCCAACCAATGTCTGCACCGCCTGCAATTCTTCTTCCCATCGTTCGTCCGACGCAAATATGGCCTCTGTCGACCACGTATACTTAACGTCAAGCTCTGATCGTTCAAGTAATTTCTCCAACGGACAACCCCCTCGAAAATACCCAGTCCTTACTTAATGTAACGTTTCAAAATGAAAATTGCCAGCCCCGCTCGTTATTTCGGTCCATGGATCACCTTTTTGGGGAACGGGGCCGCGGCTATCGCTTCGCCATGGCGGAGAGCGTCGCCCACTCCTGGTCTGTCAGCCTTTCCAGATCGTTAAACTGTCCGGCTCCACGCAACCACTCGCCTCCGTCTATGACCACCACTTCGCCATTGATATAGGCAGCTTCATCTGCTATGAGGTAGGCGGCCAGATTGCACAGTTCCCGTTTCTCGCCGACTCTGCGCAAAGGCACACGCTCGACAATCCGTTCAGCCAGTTCCGCTGTCGGCACCAACCGCGACCATGCGCCTTCCGTTGGAAACAGCCCAGGGGCAATGGCCACTTGGCGAATGCCATATTTGGCCCACTCCACGGCCAGGGAACGAGTCAGTGCAAGCACTCCTGATTTGGCGACTGCCGACGGAACAACGTATCCCGATCCGGCTCCGGAGGATGCATACGTCGCCACGATATTTAACATCGTGCCGCCCACCCCTGCCGCAATCCATCGTTTGCCGACTTCGAGGGTACAATGCACAGTGCCGTGAAGCACAATCCCAATCACGGCGTCAAACGCCCTGGTGGACAGTTTTTCCGTGGGACTCACAAAATTGCCCGCTGCATTGTTGACCAGGACGTCAATCTTTCCATACCGTTCCATCACTGCGTCCGCCATGGCAGAGACCTGGTTCGGATCGCGCACGTCGCAAGGGATGTAGAAAACCTCGCCGCCCGCTGCGGACATCTGCGCTGCGGCCTCCCGCAACACATCCTCCCGCCGGCTGGTGATCGCAAGCTTTGCGCCGAGTTCCAGGTACCGTTCCCCAATAGCCCGGCCGAGTCCTGTTCCACCGCCTGTAATGACAATAACCTTACCCGCGAGCAAGTCATTCTGAAACATTTGCCCTCAACTCCCCTCGTTTTTCGGAGCACTTTCCATATGGGTTCGCATGATCGGCGTCAATCCATGAAATGAGGCTCGATATTGACTGACAAAATTCGCCCGCGCTTTACGAAGCGCTTCGCCAAACGCCTTCCCCCGGCAATCGCAGTGGATGTCGCGTCCAGTGACCTCACTCGTCATTCTCCGCCACAGATCCACCATCATTTCTGCATTCTCATGAACGAAGTCAGGTTTGTTTCGTCCACGCATGTCTGCGGTGGCAACCATGGCAAATCCCTCGACGCCGATCGGGTTCCGGTTAGCGGCTTCCAGCAGATCCACAACCTTGATCGGGCGCATCTGATGAAGAACATGCGCCTGCATGTGGCGTTCAGCGGCAAAAATGGCTGCGCGCGTCCACGCGGCAGGCGGTTTGAGCCGTTCGCACAGCCGTCTGACGAGCGCCGCTCCTCTAGCTTCATGGCCGTGGTGTGCGGGCCATAGATGCGTTGGAGTCTCCGCCTTGCCCAAATCGTGAACCAACGCCGCAAAGCGGATTTCCTCGCGTTGGGTAAGGTTGGCTGCCGCGTCGAGCACCTGCATGGTGTGTTCAAACGCGTCCCCCTCCGGGTGATGTCTGGCCGGTTGCGGCACTCCACACAGCGCCTTTATTTCGGGAAAGTGAACGTCCAGAACTTCCGCTTGCAAGAGCGCGCGAAAGTACACTGACGGCCGATCGCTGCACAAGGCCTTGCGTGTCTCTGTAAAGACGCGTTCCACGCTCAAGGCGGGCAATTCGGCGCGCAGACTTTCCATCAGACGAACGGTTTCCGGGTCAATCGTGAATCCAAGCTGTGCTGCAAAACGAGCGGCCCGGTAAACACGGAGCGGATCTTCGGCAAACGCGGAAGAGACTGCCCGAATTCGCCTTTCCTGGATGTCCTCCACCCCGCCGTAGGGATCGACCAACTGTTTCGCAAGCACATCCCAGGCGAGCGCATTGATCGTCAGGTCGCGCCGCCGCAGATCCTGTTCGATCGTTATAAACGGGGAAACAGCGACGTCAAAACTCGTATGCCCGGTTCCTGCTTTACTCTCGGTTCTTGCCAGAGAAACTTCTGCGAAGCGCCCCTCAATTGGCACCCGATAGACAGAAAACGCTTTTCCTACAGGATAACTGTCGGGGAACATGACCTCAAACGTTTCTCCGGTGAGACCTGTCACACAGTAATCGTCGTCGACGGGCCCCAACCCACGCAACCTGTCACGCACACTGCCGCCAACCAGGTAGAGCCTCCCGCCTGCGGATTCGATCGCAAGCGCCAAATCTTCGCGATTCATCATATCTCTCCATAGTTATACTGACCCGTATCAGCAAAATCCTGTACATTTATGATATCACACTCGAGTGCTGGACTCTTGCGCATCATGTCTACAGATATCCCGGAAAATCCATCTCTGCCCGCCGGATTCGCATGCTGTACCCCTGCTCAGACACGGCGTCGCCCTCAATCCCGGGAATTCGCGACAATGTAAAGATCCACAAAGTCGGCGTGGTGCAGCACGTAATCGATCGGGTTCCCCTGCAGACGGTTGATGAAGCGAATCGGCGGCAGGGGTTGCCCTGTGACAAGTTGGGAGATGCCCAGTTCCTCGGCCACCGCCACAATCGTCGCTCCCACTCCCTGATCAAGCGCTTTTCTGGTGATGAATCTGGCGTCAAACTGTTCACTGAGCCGCTGAATCCTGTCCAGATCCCTCGTATCTTCTTCGGACATATTTTCTTGCGACAACACCACGAGCACCCATAACTCCGCCTTAAGCCGATCGGCCAGACGCCAGCCTCTGCGAATCAACTTTTCCGAGTGCGGCCTGTGGTTGACCGCTACAAGGATGCGCTCGGTTGTGGTGTCCGCCGCCCCTTTTTTCCCCCGTTCGCGATCCAGACGCTGGTCGACATCATCCGCAACTTCAAGCAGGGCCAGTTCCCTCAGCGCGGCCAGATTGGCAACCTGAAAAAAGTTGTCAAGCGCGCGCTGTATTTTATCATCCGAGTAGATTTTGCCGTCCAGCAACCGCTGCTGCAGAGTCTCCGGCGTGATATCGATGAGCTTCACTTCCCGCGCCAGTTTCATGAACCAGTCGGGCACCCGTTCGCGCACCTTGACCCCGGTGATATGCTCCACTTTGTCGTGCAGGCTCTCCAGATGCTGGATGTTCACGGCCGTGACGACATTGATTCCGCGATCGAGCAGATATTCGATATCCTGATAGCGCTTGGCTCGCACACTGCCCGGAACATTGGAGTGCGCCAATTCATCGATGACGACGATGTGCGGATTGCGGCGAAGAATCGCATCGACGTCCAGATCTTCATAGAGTCGGTCCTGCAGACGATGCAATCGCTTGGGGATGATCTCCAGATCTTCGATTTGAGCCGCCGTTTCTGCGCGGCCATGCGTCTCCACCAACCCTACGACCACATCTTTACCCCGCCGTCGCCAGTCGCGCGCATCACGAAGCATCTTATACGTCTTTCCAACGCCTGGCGCCGCGCCGACATAAATCGTCAGACGGCCCTGCTGATTCCCGCCCTTCGCCAGTTCTGTCGAGGCCCCATTGCGGGTGGGCTGCTGCCTGTGCGCAGATTCATCTGCGGGCGCACGCCAGCCGGCGCGCTCCTGCGCCTGTTCAGCCTCCTTCCACCCCACAACCCGCAGATCCGCATATTTCGTGTGCCGAAGCAGATGGCGGACAGGCGCGTCATTCCAGATGAACCGCCAGCGTTTCATGCGCCACGGCTGTCCGATGACCACCTGCGTGACGTTGAGTCTGTTGACCGCATCAAGAATCGCCGGCCCGATGGCGCGATCGTTTTGCGGTTCCAAAATCCACTCGCCTTCATGCTCATGGGCCATTTTTTTCAAGGCCGCCAGCCGTTCGATATCGCGCTCCTTCAGGTGATCCTCAACCGTGTTGCATACGGTGAGCACATACAGATCGGCCTTCATGCGCCGGGACATCCGATAGCCTCTCTGGATAAGCTGCTTGGCCCGCGCAAGGTCGTTGACACACACCATGATCGTCTCGCGCGCGCCCACAGGTCCCTGGATACGGGAACGCTCATACGAACGCTGCAGGCGCTGGTCAACATCCTCGGCCACCGTTCGCAGCGCCAGTTCCCGAAGTCCGAAGAGATTGGACTTGCGAAAAAAATTGTCCAACGCCTGATTCACTTTTGCGGGCGCATAGATGCTGCCGTCGCGCAATCGCTGGCGAAGCGTTTCCGGGGTCACGTCGATGACCTCGACCTCGCGCGCGCGCGTCACAAAGGAGGCGGGAATCAACTCCCTGACGCGGATTCCCGTGATCTCCTCAGCCTCCTCGTGGATGCCCTCGATATGCTGGACATTGACCGCCGTCAAAATGCTGAACCCCTGGTCCAGCAGATACTCGACATCCATGTAGCGTTTCGGAAACAGCGAACCGGGCGAGTTTGTGTGGGCGAGCTCATCGATGACGACGACCTCTGGCCGGCGCGCGCAGATGGCCTCCAGATTAACCTCTTCAAATGTGTGCCCATGGTAGTGAATCAGACGCCGTGGAATAATTTCCAAATCACCCACCTGCTCCTGCGTCTCCGGGCGGTCGTGGGAGTCCACATAGCCCACCACGACATCTACGCCGCGCTCGCGCAGCCCCGCCGCTTCACGAAGCATGGTGTACGTTTTGCCGACTCCGGGAGCCGCTCCGATGAACAGTTTGAGTTCACCCGGTTCTCCCCCAAAGATGTTGCCAGGCGCACGTTCTGCGTCCGACGCCATGTCATCCTCTCGCTGCTGCAAGCGCCATCACCCGCTTTGTATGAATCGCCGTCCTGCCCCGAAAAATCGCCGCAGGCGAATTTTCTTCCCGGTTGTTGGTGGCGCGCCAGCGCCATGGAAGTCTACCCCGGAAAATCGCGGTGGCTCGTGCCCACCGGACGGCTCATGCATGCCGCTGCCGCTCAGACAGCCGCGGCCTAACGACCGCTAATACTCGCCGCATCGGCATGCATGAGCCGTCCAAGCCCGAGAATCCCCGCCGGCTCACCGTCCGGTGCGCCTGACGATCGCCATGTTGAGCCGCATCACGTTGACCATCGGTTCTCCCCAGATGCCGAGCACCCGTTCCTGCGTGTACCGGGCGATCAGTCCTTCCAGGTAGGAATGGCTCAGACCGGACGTCCGCGCGACGCGGGGGAGCTGGATCAGGGCGTCGGGTATCGAGATGTCAGGATCGAGCCCGGAACCGGACGATTCCACCATCTCCGTGGGAATGGAGGACACTGCGACGCCGGGATTCTGCCGCTCCACGACGTGCAGGTTGCGCCTGATTTCGGCGATCAGCGCCGGATTCGTCGGTCCCAGGTTCGAGCCGCCCGACGCGTTGCCGGCGTAATCCACGGCTGACGGCCGCGGATGAAAGAGCCACGGAACAGTGGTCTGCTGGGCGATCAACTCGGAGCCGACCACCCGCCCGCGCCAGACCACCATGCTCCCCTGCGCCTGCCATGGAAACAGGAGATTGCCGACCCCCGTGATCAGCAGCGGGTACAGGATGCCCAGCAAGACGGCAAACACGATCGTAAAACGCAGGGAGCGCCAAAAATTTATCATGCCTAACCCCTCCAGTTTTACAGTCCGACGATCGCTCATATATGGGCCAACCCCAACGCCGTCAGGAGAAGGTCGATGATCTTGATGCCCGCAAACGGTGTGATCACCCCGCCGACGCCATAAATCAGAAGGTTGCGCAACAGCATGGACGTCGCGCTCATGGGGCGGTATTTGACGCCTTTCATCGCCAGCGGAATCAGCAGGGGAATGATCAGCGCATTGAAGATCAGAGCAGACAGGATCGCGCTGTGCGGGCTTGTCAGGCGCATCACGTTAAGCGCCTGCAGACTGGGTATCATCGCCACAAACATCGCCGGAATGATCGCGAAGTATTTGGCAACGTCATTGGCGATTGAAAACGTCGTGATCGCGCCGCGCGTGATCAGCAACTGCTTGCCAATCGACACAACCTCGATCAGCTTTGTGGGATCGGAATCGAGATCGACCATATTGCCGGCTTCCTTGGCGGCCGTGGTGCCCGTGTTCATGGCCAGCCCCACGTCGGCCTGCGCCAGCGCCGGCGCATCGTTCGTTCCGTCGCCGGACATCGCCACCAGTTTGCCCTGATCCTGTTCCGCCTTGATCAGCCGCATTTTGTCTTCCGGTTTGGCCTCGGCGATATAATCGTCCACGCCCGCTTCCTTTGCGATGGTTGCGGCGGTGAGCGCGTTGTCTCCGGTGCACATGACCGTTTTGATGCCCATTTTGCGCAGTTCCGCGAATCGCTGTTTCATCCCCGGCTTCACAATGTCTTTCAGATAAATGAGTCCATGGACATCCGTTCCCCGGATCACGGCGAGCGGCGTTCCGCCCGCCCTGGCGATCGTTTCGGTCTTGCCGGCCAAATCGTCGGGAACCTGTCCTCTCTGCTCCAGCACATGGCGGCGAATCGCATCCACCGCGCCTTTGCGATACAGCGATCCATCGGCCAGGTTCAACCCGCTCATTCTCGTGTCTGCGCTGAACTCCACGTTTTCCGCGTCGCTGTATGATTCACGTGCGCGCGAAACGCCTTTTTCCCGTCCCAAATCAACCACCGAGCGGCCTTCCGGCGTCTCGTCGAACAGCGAGGAGATCACCGCCGCCTCAATCAGTTCCTGTTCGGTATGATCGCCCACAGGAATGAACTCGCTCGCCAGCCGGTTCCCGATTGTGATCGTTCCCGTTTTGTCGAGAATCAGCGTATTCACGTCGCCGGCCGCTTCCACAGCCTTTCCCGACTTGGCGATCACATTGAAGCGAATCACGCGATCCATGCCGGCAATCCCGATCGCGGACAAGAGCGCCCCGATCGTCGTGGGAATCAGGCACACCAACAGCGCGATGAGAGTCGCGACGCCGATGCTGCCGCGCACGTACATGGCCATCGGTTCAAGCGTATCCACGACGATCACGAAAATAAGCGTGAGTCCGGCCAACAGGACCGAGAGCGCCAGCTCATTGGGCGTCTTTTGGCGACTGGCGCCCTCCACCAGATTGATCATCTGATCCAGAAAGGACTCGCCGGGATCGACGGTCACCCGGATGACCAGCTCATCGGACAGCAGCTTCGTGCCCCCGGTGACCGAGCTGAAGTCTCCGCCCGCGCCCCGGATCACTGGCGCCGATTCTCCGGTTATGGCCGATTCGTCCACGCTTCCCAGCCCCTCAAGCACCTCGCCGTCCGCGGGGATCATGTCGCCTGCGGTCACCTGAACAACATCGCCCTTGCGCAAGGCGGTGGCGGGAACCGACTCAAAGTCTCCGGAACTCTTGCGACGACTGGCGGTCAAATCCGTCTTCGCCTTGCGCAGCGAATCCGCCTGCGCTTTGCCCCGCCCTTCCGCGACAGCCTCCGCAAAATTGCCAAACAGAATCGTAATCAGCAGGATGACCGCCACAGTCATGTTGTACGCCCTCTGCCCAGGGTGCCGCACGCCGCCGAAGATGAGCGGATCGACCGACAGCGCCAGAGTGATGGCAAACCCGATTTCCACCACAAACATCACCGGATTTTTGACGAGAACGCGCGGATTGAGTTTGACAAACGATTCCCATACGGCCCGCGTCATGATTTCGCCAGATATGGTGCTGGAAGACTCCTTAGCCATGGAACACGTTCTCCTTTATCGCCTAATGACCCGCCAGACGGCTCAGCATTTGCAACTGTTCTCCGATTGGACCGATGGCTAGGGCGGGGAAGAAAGTCAGCGCCCCCACGATGACAAAGACCGCCACAAACACGCCGCCAAAGGCCAATGTGTCCGTCTTTAGCGTGCCGGCGCTTGTCGGTATGATCGCCTTTTTGGCCAGGGAGCCCGCAATCGCGAACATCGCGATGATCGACACATAACGCCCAAGCAGCATGACGATTCCAAGCGACACGTTGTAAAACACAGTGTTGCCGTTCAATCCCGCAAACGCCGACCCGTTGTTGGCGGCAGCGCTGGTAAACGCGTAGAGGACTTCCGAAAAGCCGTGCAGTCCGGGATTCAGGATCGACGACGTTCCGGCTTTCGTCGCCACGGCGATCGCCGTGGGAACCAGGATGAAAAAGGGATGGACCAGCATCGCCGCCGTTGCCAGCTTGATCTCCCTGGCCTCGATTTTCTTCCCGAATATCTCGGGTGTCCGTCCGACCATCAACCCGGACAAAAACACGGTGATGATCAGAAACATGACAATATTCAACAACCCGACGCCTTTGCCGCCAAAAATCAGGTTGAACATCATGAAGAGAAAGGGCACGAGACCGCTCAGCGGCATCAAACTGTCATGCATGGAACTCACGGCGCCCGTGGTGAATGCCGTTGTCATGGCGACAAACGCGCTGCTGAGCGCCGGACCGAAGCGCCACTCCTTGCCCTCCATATTCGGCCCTGCAATGCCGAGGGCCTGGTGCACGAGCGGGTTGCCCGCCGCTTCGTTGGCGTACACGACAAACGCCCCGACCAGCAAAATCGTCGTCAGGAAGACATACAGCACCGTCGCCTGCCGACGATTGGCGATAAATTTGCCAAAGGCGGCAATCAACGCCACGGAAATGACCCCCATGGCGACCATTTCCAAAACAGACGTGAACGCCGTCGGATCTTCAAATGGGTGGGCGGAGTTGGCATTGAAGAAACCGCCGCCGTTTGTGCCGATTTGCTTGATCGCTTCCAGAGACGCGACGGGTCCGCGCGAGATGATCTGCGTCCCGCCCTGCAATGTGTGCGCCGCCTGCGCTCCCAGCAGCGTCTGCGGAACGCCCAGGCCAACCAGAAGAACGGCAAACGCGATGGCAAGCGGCAGCAACACGCGCGTATGAATCTTGATAAAATCCACCCAGAAGTTCCCGATCGAATCGCTCCTGTTAG
>JAJZCB010000119.1 GCA_021846285.1 Bacillota bacterium | reverse complement strand
TTCCGATCTCGTCCGTTGTACGAAACGCCCACCATGAACAAACGGGGCTGATGCTGTGCATAGGCGGCTTTGTCATTGGCTGCGTTCTCGTAAACACTGAGTGTGAATGGCTTGCCATAGAGCGTACCTCTCCACGCATCCACTGTGTGAAACTCCTGCGCCGTATAGGGAATGACCTCGGTCGACGCAGTCTTAAACTGCACCCGAGCCTTATAGCCGCTCGGCAGTGCAGAAGGAGCGACCCGCGGCGACAGGCGCTCGATCTTCCCTTCGAACATCGGAAGCTTGCCCTGGACGCCCAGACTCGCCAACTCTTGCGCCGTCAATCCAGGACTGGTGGCAGGGGTTTGAAGTTCCGCTCGATTTGTTGCACGGTTGGCCGTAAAAGGCGGGTTGGCTGCGGTCGTTGCGCCTGTTCCGCAACCGGCCAGAATCAACGCGAGAGACGCCTTTGTAAGAATGATGCCCATTCGCTTCATGTGAGGTTTCCCCTTGTGAACAACGGATTCTTGATGCGTCATTGACGATGCAACCCGTCAAAAGGTTACAAGATGAATACCGGTCCAACGTTCACGCAAGTATAGGTATGATATCCCTGCGAATGCAAAATATCCTCTCCAATCTGCCGAGCGCATCTCGCAAACTTTGAGGGAGTGGCGTTCGAGGAGACAGACAAGCAAACGGACAAACGACTTTTTCGGACAACGGATGCGAATCAAGCGACAACTCCAGCTGCGCTCCATTCGGGTCACGGGAGTTCATCGACAGCGAATGGTCAAGATTCTGGACATCAATCGTGACAAGAATGAAGTCTGTAACGTGTTCCACTCATCCGCCCTTGTTGAATTGGGGATTGACAGGAACCGCTTCGCCACCGTGACAGATGACGGATACGATATCCTTGATCGCATCGACGACAACATCGGGTCTGTCTTCATATACAGCGTGACTGGCGCCCGAGGCCGTAATTCTTTCTCCGTACTTCGACAAATTCGCCTGTTCTTCCATTAACTCTTGCCATATGCGTTCAAGCAGTTCGGCTTCCTCACGCGGTGTACCATCATCCACAGCCTGAGCAGTAGAATAATCAGGATCTCTTCCAATCACCTTCATTGGAACCTGAGGAAACCCTCCTGCCTGACCAATCTCAGTCGCACAGCGAGTCCAATTCTCTATTTCCGCTGCCATCGTCGCATATAAGTTCGGATTGCAGTAAAATCCCTTGATTTTCTGCTGAATCTCTGCCGGCCATTTGAAATGTAGCGCTCGCAACTCAGGATGGATCTCTTTCAGCAGTTGCGTCCGGCTCATCCTGGCATATTGCTTGCACCTTTGCACCCACGCTGCATCCGAATCTCGGTCATCGGAAACGGGCAGCACCAGTTCGCTCAATCTATGCAAATGGACAGACGTCGAGTCAACCAAAATCAATCCCGCAACCTTTGATGGATACCTTACGGTGAAATGCTGTGCGCACAGCCCGCCATAGGAATGACCAACTAACACAATTGGGTCGATAATCTTCAACTGCTGCAAGGTTTTATAGAGTTTATCAGCGGCTTCCCCTGTTGTTCCAATTCCCGTGTAGTCACTCTCTCCGCAACCCGCGCGATGCACCAAGAGAACTTGAAGGGATTTTTCCAAACCACTTATGACTTCAATCCAATCATACAGGGAACACATCATGCCTGGGAGGATAGCAACTGTCGGCGTCCCTTCCCCACTCAACCACACCTCGATTGTTTCAGCCCCAACATCCACGATCTTGTGCATTTCAGTTTTCCTCCTGACAGCCTCCCCTTGCACGGTAAGAAACAACTGTAGAATTCAATTACTAAATGAAAAACACCCTCGTTCTCTGATCGACTGAAGTGGTCGAAGCAACGATCCACGGAAAGGCGGAGATGTTTTCTCATATGGTACGCAAACCTCAACACAGAGATCAAGTCTGACATATTCCTTGGACCTTCGATGGCGCCGCGTAGCGGCGAGATTTTGCTTCGCAAAACTCAGGCATGGGAGTCTATCCCTTGGCATTCTGTGTACGGCCCCGCAAGGATGTAACCTCAAACGAGATTTCATCGTCTAACGTATATCTGTCGACACGCATAGGAGTGAGCGGACATGAACATCCGAAAGTCAACAGCGAATCCAACCGCAGGCCAACCGCTGAGAGATCGCGCGCACCGGCATGCCGCGCGGCCTCGCAAGACTGCGAAGGACTTCGGCGGCAGATCTGTTCGTGCGAGGCTTGCCCTCACGGGAGCGGCCTGCGCAACCGCGCTGCTGTTGCCGCCAGCGGCGATCACAGTTGCATCGGCTCAATCCGCGGCGCCCCAGACTCTTCGTCTGTACAGCAACACCGTGCTCAAACCGAGGAACCCCATTCCACTGCCAGCGTTGCCCAACCTCGACAACCCCTGGTCAACCCGGATTCCAACCGTCGTTGTGAAAGTTTCTTCCGCTGTGGAGATGGCAACACCGGCTTCCCCTCCCCCCAGTGTGTTCGCGCCAGTTCCGGCGAATGTTGCGAATCGCCTGGCCGCCTACCTGTTTCCAGTTAACCAGTGGGATTGGATGTACGTGATTGGACCGCGCGGGCTAAAAGGGACCGCAGAGCTCGCTGCTGACGGGTCGGACGCCATTGTGCTGAAAAACAAGCATGCGTTCATCGAATTGGATACCCCCGGCGGATCTCCCATCGCAGCTTTTGCCATGGCGGAACAGTTTCACCCTGCCGCCGGAAAAGCTCTGGCCCATGCGGGGTTGGGAATCACATATAGCCAGAGCGACTCACTGCGCCACAGCACTGTCCAGTATGAGTACCGCCACCGGTTGGCGCTGTTTGCGTTCGCAAGCCAAGGAGGTCAATCGGTGTACGGATACAATCTCTATGATCCATCGGGCCAAGCCATGGAGGTGAACCCATTCGGCCGCTCGGCCCAGTTTGTCTACGCGTCCGACCGCACAGACGCCAACTTGGCCAAATGGGTCGTGCAATCCGGTCTATCTGCCCTGACCCACATCGGAGCGCCCGATCTCAGCGGCGCACCGATCAAGACAGCGACCGTCAGCGTATCGGCGGGGAATCGCGCCTATACCCTGCAGGCGCCCGAAGGTTTCAGCAGCTACGGCATGGCAACGCTCACGGGATCAGGCGTGGCCTGGCTTCAGCAGCCGACATGGGTAGATACGGGATCGGGAATGCGGGCGGACATTCCTTCCGGACCTTTTTTCATCGAGCTAAGCCCGCCGAATTCAAGAACACTGACGGTCGCGTCGCCCACACGACAGCTCGTCTCCATCCCGCCCTACAAGTTACCGGACGCCTCAAATGTTCCGTGGTACACATCCGTTGACTTGCTCCGAACCGCTGGTCCGCACTGGCTGTTGTACACCACCACGTATGCAGGGGTTGGAATGAACCAGCCAGCGGGCAATGACCTGTACGCGATTGACGTCGGTTCAGCGTCGAGCCGCCCCGTCCACATTACATCGTTTGTCTACGCCGGCGGCATGTTTTTCTCGGTGGGCGTTTATGGATCTTATGTGGTATACGATCAGTCCGGCATAACGGGCGCCAAGGGTGGTTTTTCGCATCACATCTGGCTGGTGGACCTGAACACGGGGAAACGGCGACACCTTCCCACATCCGCCCTGAAAGGTTCCACCGTTTCGGTCACGATTCATGGAAAGCGTGTGAATGTTCTCCTCTCGGGCGAATGAGTCCGAGGATCACTCGCGTATCAGGATGCCGCAGTTCTCGTACCTTGCCTATATGATATATACTAAGGCTGTCCAGAAAATTGAGAACGATTGCCGGGGGGAGTTTCATTGTGGCGGAATGGAAGGCATACCTAGACTCGAATCGAGACAAGTTTTTGGCTGAATTTATTGATTTCTTGCGCATCCCAAGCATTTCTACTCTTGCGCAACATCGGGAGGATGTGCAGGCGGCCGCCGATTGGCTTGTATCGCGAATGCAGCGTGCGGGCCTGGAAAACGTGGAAATTCTCCAAACAGACGGTCACCCCATGGTTTACGCCGACTGGGTGCACGCCGAGAATACTCCAACCTTGTTACTCTATGGACATTACGATGTCCAGCCTGCTGATCCGTTGGAACTTTGGGAAACGCCCCCTTTTGATCCGGAGGTTCGCAACAGCCGTCTATACGCTCGTGGCGCAAGCGACATGAAAGGCAACGTGCTGCTCATGATCCAGGCGTGCGAGGCACATCTCAACACGGACGGCAGGTTGCCGGTTAACGTGAAGTTTCTCATCGAAGGGGAGGAGGAGATCGGCAGCCCATCCATGCCCACATGGTTGGCGAACAATGCCGGCAAAGTCTCTTGCGACTTCGCGGCCAGTTCCGACTCAGCCCAAATCAGCGAAAAGGCGCCGACCGTCATCGTAGGCGCCAAGGGTACATGCGGGTTGCAAATTGACGTCAGGACAGCGCCGCGAGATCTGCATTCCGGTATAGGCGGAGGCATCGTTCACAACGCACTGCATGTTCTCGCACAAATAATAGCCTCCATGCATGACACGGACATGCATATCACCGTCGACGGATTTTACGACAATGTCGAGACACCGTCCCCAGAGGACCGTGAAATGTGTGCCCGCATGCCCTTGCAGGATGATTTATTGCGCGCAACGCTCGGCGTTGACAGCTTAATCAGCGAGCCCGGTTACAAGCCAATCGAATCCACGTGGTTTCGGCCAACACTGGAGGTCAACGGCATGTGGGGCGGATTTCAGGGAGACGGCGTAAAGACCATCGTTCCTTGTGAGGCTCACGCCAAGATAACCTGCCGCCTTGTGGCGGGTCAACAACCGCACGACATTGTCGCGAAGATAAAGTCCCACATTGAACGATGTGCACCCAAGGGTGTCAACGTGACCGTTTCAGCCATGCCGGGAACGGCCGACCCCTACCTGATTCCGCCAGGTCACCCGGCCCTGCAGGTTGCGGATCAGGCGCTGCGCGATGAGATGGGGTATACTCCAGTGCACTTTCGCATGGGTGCAACCGTGCCGATTTTGGGCATATTGAAACAGCGGCTCGGTGTAGAGGTCGTATCGCTGGGTTTCGCTGGATTAAGCGACAACATCCATGCGCCTAACGAATCGGTTTCCCTCACCCTATATAACCTTGGCCCGAAGGTGTACGCCCGCTTCCTTGAAGTGTTGGCTCTCTCAACGATGTAATGGCAACCTTGGGGAGCAGTGATAAACCCAATTTGGGCATGCGCACAGCGGTAGATATAGCGTCCGAATGAAGCCTCGGACGCTATATCTGGAGTGACCGCGCCTGCTTTGCGGACTTTATCACTGCTCCCCTTGATTCACGGCCGGAGAGCACCTGGCAATTCCTCCAGGTACATACAGACAACCTCTTGCAGCCAGTAGAAATTCTCCAGTCGCAGGAACTCGTTGGGCGCGTGGGCGCGTTCGTCTTTTTGTGAGGCGCCCACCGTAATGGTCTCTACCCCGAGCGTCTGGCGCAACATTCCCATCACAGGAACTGTTCCACCACTGCGCTCAAATTTCACACGTTTCCCGGTCGTCTGTTCCAGGATACGTTGGAGCGTCACGACGCTGGTATGTTCGGCTGGCAGTTGATAAGGATATGCCGACCCAGGCAGGTCTTCCACAAACACGTCGACGTAGTCGGGGGCCACTCGATAAATCTGGGCCTTTACAAGTTCTCGAATCTTCTCCGGGTCCTGATTCGCCACCAATCGGCAGGTGATTTTCGCGAATGCTTCATGGGGTATGACCGTTTTGACGCCTTGCCCCTGAAAGCCGCCCCACATGCCGTTGATTTCAAGAGTTGGGCGGGCAACAGATCGCTCGACGGGTCTATACTCAGGTTCTCCGAACGATGCTTTCACACCAGCCTGCCTCATGACCGCGTCGAAGGCGGGTGTCATTTTCGTAATAATGGCGCGCTCCGCATCCGAAATGGGCTTTACATCCTCATAGAACCCGTCAACTTGAATTCGACCTTCCTCGTCACGGAGCGACTCGAGGATGGAAATGAGGCCGTGCAGTGCATTGGGAGCGTAGCCGCCGGCGCCGGAGTGAAGATCGACGTCCGCCGTCTTCACACGCACCTGAAGTCCCGCTAATCCGCGGTTGCTGAGGCCAATTTGCGGTTGCTCCCGAGTGCCAATGCCGCCGTCGGCGCTGATGGTGAGATCGCACGCAAGCAGTTGCTTGTTCTGCTGGATGAAGCCGTCCAGTGACGGACTGCCAATCTCCTCTTCGCCTTCAATCAGAAATTTGACATTGACAGGCAGCATTCCCCTCGTTTGCAGCAACGCCTCGCACGCGACAATTGACAACAACACGTTTCCTTTCATATCCGAGGCCGCCCGCGCGTAAATCTTCCCGTCCTCGATGTGCGGATGAAACGGGGGATGCATCCATAGTTCCAGCGGTTCCGCAGGCTGCACGTCAAAATGGCCGTAGATCAGTACGGTCGGTTTATCCGGCGATTCTATCCGCTCAGCGTACACCACCGGATGCCCCTTCGTCTCCATGATGCGAACATCGCTGACGCCCGCTCGACGAATACGATCCGCTGTCCACTGTGCAGCCCGCCTCACATCCTCCCCATGTTCCGGACTCGTCGATACACTGGGGATGCTAAGAAATTGAACGAGATCGTGTAGAAAAGTTTCCCGATGTTCCTCTAAGTACGATTTCCAGTGGCTCATGCCATTCAACCTCCATTAGTCGGTCATTCCCCCCTCCAAGCAAAGATCCGGGAGGTTGTATGATGTTCCATTCGACATGAGGATACAAAATCCCTTTTGGTTCCGGCTCGTCCGGGTTACGGATGAGTATCGCTTTTGCCCCCTTTTGCGGGTGATCGTGTGTGCTGCCGTCCCACAGGTTTTGTACGAGCGCGGCAAACTCGCCAGCCCAGGCTGCGACAATCACGGCACCAACCGCGAAGCCGCAAGACAGCGCCACCCATCTGGCGCTCGCGCTCCATTTATGTCCAGTTCATCCTGCTCATTTGGACATATTCTCAACAGCATCTCCACAGTACTCATGCACCTTGACTGGGTGAAGCCTGGTAGGCGCAGAGCTCAGCATCAATATTGACGGTAAGGATCGTTCCTTCATAGGCGATGGGTTCTTGGGTTGGGAATAATGGCAGTTTCATGCTGTACGATATGGAGTATAGCGGTTGCAACGTATTTGCGGAAAAGACTTGCATACCTGCACCGCCAGCCAGCACCAGGCGACCCTCGTCCACGATCGGCCAAAAATATAATGATCTCGTCGCCTTAACCTGTCCGAGAGGCCTTCCGCGGGTGGCGTCGATCTCCCACAAATGTCCTGCCGCGGTCGTCAGGTACACATGATTCTGAACCACACTGACTCGCCCAGCCGTGATATACGATTGGAAACGCAGTTTCCAGAGGATATGGCAGTTGACAGTTACGGCGGCCACTGTGTTGCCCGCCACCACAATTATGCTTTCGTCAGGGCCAGCCAAAGCTTCTGTAACTGGATCCGTTGAAGCCGGGTATCCGGGATTGTAACTATAGATTCGGTGACCGTCACGCATCAGACCAACCATTTGTCCATCGGCCAGTCCCACCAAAAGAGTATTCCGGACAGTCTGGACGGAGGCGATCGCTGAGGGCTCCTCCTGAGACCATACCATTGTTCCGCTGTCAGCCGTATACTGTGTCAGTCTGTGGCCTTCCCACGCGACGTCCACATACCCTTGCGACACGTATAGGTGAGTAACCGCGCCAGGGAGAGTTTGTTTCCAAAGCAGACGACCGTCGGAGGATGAAAAAGCGGCCACGTCGCCGCCCTGTGAGACGACCGTGACTGTATCGTCAGCAGCCATGCATCCACCCAAGTCAAATTGTCCAGGCAAAGGAACTGTGTTATGCCACAAGGCTTTACCAGTCGCTATGTCAAAGGCGGATATCGAGGGAGTATCCTGGAAGCTCGCAACGATGGCCCGATTGCCTGACTGAATCAAACCATTGCCAGATCCATTCAAAAAAGCGCCCCACTTCTGATTCAATGGCAGCGCAATCAGGAACGGCGTCACCGTGGGGGTGGATGCATGAACCGCCGTGATCGTGCTCAACAGTGCGAACAATCCGCACGCTATAGCAAGGAGGGAGACATTTCGCGCTGTGTTCTTCATACAAGTTTCACCCCAGTAACTCCTTATTTATTGAAACGCCGTGATGTGCGTGCTCTGCGTTCCGTTCATTGCATCAGTTTCCACCAGTAGGGTATCGTCAAACAATATCGGTTCTCCCCCAGTAACGGCGGTTTCCGTGACGTCTGCTGGTTGGAGGGTATCCGTTTCTATGGCGTCAATACCCGTTTTGTAGCCTGTCATTACCAGCCACAGGCGACCGTCGGTCACCAACGGCGTATACACAACGTGCTCTCCGCTTGGAACAGAGACTTGCTTTCTGACGCGCCCCGTTCGAAGATCGACGCATACGATGACGTGTCGTACGATCGCATATGCGGATTGCAGATCTACGGCAACATTTCCTCCAACGGGTTGTCCTGACAGCGCTGTTCTCCACAGCGGAAGACCGTTTGACGTCAGAGCCTGCAGGCTGGATCCCGTAACAGCCACCACTCGTTGAACATCCGGACTTGCCAGTCCGCTGACGGCAGACTGTGAGATGCGGCGCGCCCACAACAGTTTCCCTTGGGCGGACACACAGAATAACTGGCCGCCCGTTGTTCCGATCAACACCTGATGGGTTCCCGTCAGGAGCGCTGAAATGGAGACGGGGGGCTTGTACAGCCATAACCGCTTCCCCGTTTGCGCCTGAAGCGCAACCAGGCCTCCTGACTGCGTGACGACCCAAACGGTAGAACCGTCGGCCTGCATGCTGACGATCGGACTGTGAAACGTGACACTCCAGAGTGTTCGACCGGTAAACGCAGAGAGGGCGTATACCGTAAAATTACTCTGAAGATCACCAGGTACATCGATTGGCGAATAGAGGACGACAGTGTACGACGCCGCCAGCGATACCGTATAAGGCACCGTGTCGCTGCGTACGCCATTTTGCCAAAGTGGTGTACCCGTGAGCGCATCATAGGCGGTCATGGTGCCAGTGTCGTAGTTGACAATGACAGCAGTACTTCCCGCAAGGGCAAGTGAACTGTTGTCTGGCCCGACGTATTGACTCCAGAGGGGAGAGACGGAGGCATCGATGTTAGACGATACGGATACAGAACCGGATAATGTGCCTGTGGGCGCCCTACCATGCTGCAGGTCGAGAACTGTTCCATTCCACGTCGTCTGCACGCCAATTTCCGACAAGACAAACCGGGCGGTATCCAAGGGGATGTACACTGTTTCCTGACCCTTGAAGGATGCGGGCATAATCCAATCATTTGTAGATGCAATCAAATTCATGCCAACAAGAATCTCAAGCGAACCCGAAGTATGGCTGGTCAGGCGAAGATCGCTGAGAGACTGTAAATAATCAGGGATGTCTATGCGCCATGTGCGGCCCTGCAGGTCACTGTGGATGTCTAAATGGTCCAATGCCTGGATCAGATAAGGAAGAGGAATATAAAGAGTCTTTTGTGCGGAATGAGAATCAGCTATCTCAAGTCCTGATGCCCAAGGCATGTAACTGCCGAGAAGCACCCATCCGGGAATTGGCGACAGGTCGCTCTTCCCCAACGCGCGTCCAGTTGTGCCAAAGATAAGACTCAGAATCAAGACCACGACGACCCACGACCGCCCATGCATACAGTATCCCCCTATTGAGGTGCATTGTAAGTGGAGGTCGGCAATATGACAAGATGTAATATTAGGAAAGCTCTGTCTCACGATCGCCCTCTTCATGCTGTCTAGAGCTATTGCCCTTGAAATAGCATGCATGATAAAAACCCAGCCGCCGCAAGGCAAGCTGGGTTTCTCCCATGAGGGTAGCCGTGGTTTTGCATGGTGGAGGCGACCCGGGCCAAGCCAATACACAGCCGTAAATGTCGTCATAACCGTCATAGTCTTCTGCACGGGGAGCCAAAATCCGGTCCATAAAAGCCCCCACCGCTACATGAAGTGTTGGGCATCAGCGAGAAGTCGTCGCTGGCCCGACTCATCAGGAGACAACTCACGAGCCTTTAAGACAAGCCCCATCAGTTCCGGATCTCTTGAATAGCTCTCGCTAAAATACTCCACCGCAAATCCCCGCGCGCCTAAGGCGCGGGCGGTCCCTGTTTCAGTTCCTGCAGAATCTGCTTGACTTTCATGCCCTTCTTGAAGATGTATGTGCCCGGTTGAACGTCCGTGTCGATGCCCGTATTTTTCAGCAACATGTCAAACGCCACGGCGTTGCTCACCAGGT
>JAJZCB010000118.1 GCA_021846285.1 Bacillota bacterium | reverse complement strand
TTCCGGCCATCGATTTCGGTCATGCGCAGGGACTGCTGTGGATCCTTGGATTGGCGCTGGCGGGCGCCATCTTCGTCATTCCGACCGCCGGTGAAGTTCCCATCATTCAAACGATGATGCACTATGGACTCGGCACTGGTCCGGCGTTTGCGCTGTTGCTGACGTTACCGGCCATCAGCGCGCCGTCAACGGCCATGGTCTGGAAAAGATTCCCGAAGCGGGCGCTTCTGTTCACGGCTGCGGCCACCTACGTGGTGGGCGTCGCGGCCGGGCTGATCGGCTCAATCTAGATCCGTGGTTTCGCAACCTATCCTTGCCATGGGCGATTGTAAATGGCCGACAGATCGGCAGAGGACACAGTCAAGTTAACGACTGTGTCCTCTTTTTAGTTTGTGGCGCGTTGCTGTCGGCGCGCCCATTTTGCTGTTCATTCGTGATGGCATGCCATTAAATTTACAAAAACCAAGAGATTCATGGTTGACATGCCAACTTTCCCCTGATAGATTGATAGAATGGTATTACTTCTTTAACAGGATTTAATGCAAATTCCATCTGTTTAACGCGTATAGAAGAGGGCTTCATCAGGTTGATGAGTCCGTGGTATTTGCCCTGGATTGCCTTGGGCGAGGGGAACAGAACTGGGATGCAGGCCTGGCGGAGGAGTTCCGTCGCACGTTGATAGAAAGCGGTTACGTTGTTGACGACGAATTCAATGAACACCAGGTCCTACTCAAAGAGCGCGAATCGATACGATTGAGTGAGGTCACAGTGGCACTCACCATCGCACCGACGATCGATTGCAACTTTGCGTGTCCTTACTGCTTTGAAGGCGGTGACAAACCGCAACTTCGCATGAGCTCTGCCACCATGGACGCCGTAGTTCACTTCGCGCGCTCTCAGATGACTGAGGCAACCCAGGGACTGGCGGTCACCTGGTTCGGGGGCGAGCCGTTGCTGGGGTTAAAACAGATCGAGGAAATGACGGCCAAGCTGAAGGGGCAGATCGTGGACCAACGCCATCTCCAGTACTACGCCTCCATCGTAACGAACGGCTATGGATTGACGCGCAAGATTGCGGAGCGTCTGCGGGATCTCGGTGTGTCACACGCCCAAATCACATTGGACGGAACGGCAGAGTACCATAACCGACGGCGCTTCCGCAAGGGAGGCGACGCAACATTTGATCGCATTGTGCAAAACATTGTCGCCAGCCGAGTCTGGTAGTCCACACCGCAGCACAGGACGGTTTTCTTTATCGCAGTTGCAATGGGAAAGATCGCCTGACAGTTGCTGAAGTCTAGCGTTGGCATGATGATCTCGCGACTCATCATCCCCGTCCTGCTCAGGGTGAGCGGAAAATACAGGAGAGAAGAGGAGGGTCACGTTGAGACCGACAGTTGCGGCGCGCTGGATTGTGTTTGTCCTAATTAGCCAAATGATTACCATCGGAGTGTTTTTTATTCTGCCTCATTTCTCGTTAGTCTCGGGCGCCCCCGTTGTGGATACGAGAATCGGGTTGTTGGGGAACAGCATACTTACGGATCTGGCAGAAGCGACGACGGTGTTGAGCCTCTACTGGTTGATCGCTCGACCGCTGGGTGTCCGTGTGCCGATCATTGGTCGACGCGACGATCGGACATGGAGTGTCATGCTGGGATTGTCTGTGCTGCTGGCCGTGGTCATCGTCGTCTGGTTGCTCAATCCCGGACTGACACTGAATTCCGGTCTGCCTCTGCATTGGGAATTTGTAGTTACCGGACCAGAGATGCTTGTAGTGGCGATCTGTGAAGAATACGTGTTTAGAGCCGTCATTCTGACGCTGACCGTGCGCCGCTGGGGCGCGGTTCGCGGGGCCCTCCTGGCCAGTCTGGTTTTCGCTGCCTTTCACTGGGGAAACCTCATCTCGTCGTATAGCAACATGTCTCCGAATCTCTTATCTCTTCTCACCTCATTTTTGATTCAGATGTTGATCCTCAGTATCACTGGACTGCTTCTCTCCTACATATTCCTGCGTTCTGGGGCGCTTATCTGGTCCATTGCGGCCCACTGGATGTTGGACTATTTTCCGTGGAATCCGACAACGAATACAGGGTATTGGGTGTCGCGGGGTCTCATCTTTGCATCCGGGATTCTGGTGGCGGAACTCCTTCATTTCCATCGTACGGGCCGTTTGTTCGGACTGCGATTGCAGGCAGCGCGAGGCTCCTAGCATCCCGCGAGCGGCGATACTGCCCATTGTGCAGGGGATGCCGAGGATGCATAAGGATCACGTCAGGTCAGGTGTGACAACGGGAAGGATCGACTGCCAGCGGATGAACTCGCATAATGGCACATGGATCTCGCGACGTGGCGTCCGCTTTCTCTGCCGGATGCTCAGACAGCTCAGGGAGGAGGGTCACGTTGAGACCGACAGTTGCGGCGCGCTGGATTGTATTCATTCTAATTAGCCAATTGATTACCATCGGAGTGTTTTTTGGAGTGCCTCATTTTCCATTTGCTTCGAGGTGGTTCCTTGCGGATACGCGACTCGGGTTGTTGGGCAGCAGTCTGGTTACGGATCTGGCAGAAGCCGCGACGGCGTTGAGTCTCTATGGGCTGATTGCGAGACCACTGGGTGTCCATGTGCCGATCTTTGGACGACGCAACGACCGAATATGGAGTGTCGTACTGGGGCTGTCTGTGCTGCTGGCCGTGGTCATTGTTGTCTGGGTGCGCAATCCCGGTCTGACACTGAATTCCGGGTGGCCTTTGCATTGGAACTTTATTGTGACTGGACCCAAGATGCTGGTGGTGGCGATCTGCGAAGAATACGTGTTTCGGGGCGTCATGCTCACGCTGAGCGTTCGCCGCTGGGGCGCAGAAAGTGGCGTCCTGCTTACCAGCCTGCTATTTGCCGCCTTTCATTGGGAATTTCTCATCTCGCCATATCACGACCTGTTACCGCATCTGTCCTTCCTTTTAATTCAGATGACGCTTCTCTTTATCACGGGACTGCTTCTCTCCTACATTAACCTACGCTCTGGGGCGCTCGTCTGGCCTATTGCGGTTCACTGGATGTGGGACTACTCGCCGTGGAACCCGGCGTCGATTATAGGGGATTTGGTATCGACAGGTATCATCTTTGCATCCGGGATTCTGGTGGCGGAACTCCTTCATTTCCATCGTACGGGCCGTTTGTTCGGACTGCGATTGCAGGCAGCGCGAGACTCTCAGCACCCCGAGAGCGGCGATACTGCCCATTGTGCGGGGGATGCCGAAGATGCATGAGGATCACTTCACGTCAGAGTTGACAACAGGACAGACCGACCACCGACGACGGAACCCGCATGATGGCATGAGAATCTCGCAACGCGGTGTCTGTGCCCTATGCAGGTTGCGCAGACAACCCAGGAGAGGAGAATCACGTTGAGACCAACAGTTGCGACGCGCTGGATCTTGTTCATCATAATTAGCCAAGTGCTTGTCATCGGAGTGTTTTTTGGACTGCCCCATTTGCCGTCAGCTTCGTGGCTCCTTGCGAAAACGAAACTCGGTTTGTTGGCGGACGCCCTGATTACAGATCTGGGGGGAGCGACGGTGGCGTTGATTCTCTATGGACTGATCGCTCGGCCGCTGGAACTCCATGTGCCGATCATTGGACGACGCGACGACCGGATGTGGAGCGCCGTACTGGGGTTGTCTGCGCTGCTGGCCGTGATCATCGTCACTTGGGTGCGCAATCCGGGTCTGACGCTGGAGTCCGGTTTTCCCCTGCATTGGGGCTTCGTGGTGAGTGGACCCGAAATGCTGGTGGTGGCGATCTGCGAAGAATACGTGTTTCGAGGCGTCATGCTGACGTTGGCCGTCCGCCGCTGGGGCGCGGTTCGTGGGATCCTGCTATCCAGTCTGGTGTTTGCGGCTTTTCACTGGGGACTCCTCATCTTTCATTCAGAGTTTCTCGCCTCGCCACATCGCGACCTGTTGCCGTATCTCTACCTCTTTCTCTACCAATTTTTGATTCCGATGTTGAGTCTCTTTATCTCGGGATTGTGTTTCTCTTACATATACCTGCGTTCCAGGGCGCTTATCTGGCCCATTGCGACCCACTGGGTGACGGACTATGCTACGTGGAACCCGACGACGAATACAGGGTATTGGGTCTCACAGGGTCTCATCCTTGCATCCGGGATTCTGGCGGCGGAGATCCTCCATTTCCATCGAACGGGCCGTTTGTTTGGTCTGCAGTTGCGGGCCGCGCAAAACTCCCGGCGGACCCTGAACGGCCATACTGACAATCATACGGGAGATGTGGAAGATGCATAAGGATCACGTCAGGGAAAGACGATCACAGGTGTGGCGATGGGCGTGTGGGGTGTACCGCTCAAGACGAGGGGTCATTTCCATGTCGTGGATACTACTGCTGAGTTTGCTCGGCACGGTTCTCTCTCTGTTCATTCCCCTGCTGATGGGACAGTTCATCACGGATGTTCATATGGGGATCCAGGGTTTGTTTGGGATGTTCACGAAAGCGGTCAGCCCCACGGCGCCCGCGCAACTTGTGATCCATTACAAAAAAACCACATTCCCCATACGAAAATATGATGAAATGTCCCTATAATGAGCTTCAAGGAGACGGATCAAACATGTCCATCGCGCCATCTACTGAGTATCTTCCGCACCTGTTGCTGACAGGATTTCGCACGTACGTTGACAGTGCCTCACATATAAAAATAAACGATATCACAGTCTTGTACATAGACATTATCGGCTTCAGTCGATTTGAACAAAATCACGGATCCGCAGCGTGTACATCCGTTCTCTCTGCATTTGAACGTGTTTTGCTTGGTTCTATGTCCAGGGATTCATTCCCTTGGCCAGAAATCCATGCGTTCCATATCATGGACGATGGATTCGCCGTCATTTTGCCTGCGGTTGCCAAGGGTGAGGAGCATTCTTCCTTTGTTCATCGGTTTGTCACCACTGTAGAGAACCGTCTGAACCGGGAAATCGGCGATACCGGGTATCCCTCTTTACGTTTGCGGTACGGTCTCTCATCGTCGGCCTCAGGAGCTGACTACAGTGATCCGGTCGAACATCTGTATCACCTGATCATTGAGGCGGGAAGAATAGCCCGCAGGCATCCGTCGCCGCCCCCGTTGCATCTCATCAAAGAGATGCAGCACATCATCAGAACGCAAGGGATCCGGATGCACTATCAACCGATCAGACAACTGCAGACAGGGTGGACCATAGGATGGGAATGCCTTGCTCGGGGCCCGGCGGGATCAGAACTAGAGAGTCCGCCCGCTCTGTTTGACTGTGCGTCCCGTGTAGGCCGCTTGTTCGAGGTGGAACAGATTTGCCGAACTCAGGCCATTCGCAACGCAAAAATTGATCTGGATGCGAAGTTGTTTATCAACATCTCTCCCAACATCTTTTCCGACCCTTCCTTCCGCGAAGGGGAAACGCGAATGACTTTGGAGCAATGTGGATGGAACCCGCGACAGATTGTTTTTGAAATCACCGAACATCATGCGATCAAAGAGTATTCTTCTTTCCTGCAAATCATCGATCACTACAGACGGCAGGGATATCAGATTGCCATTGACGATGTGGGCGCCGGGCACTCGGGATTGGTCACACTGATGCAAGTAAAGCCAGATTTTGTGAAGATAGACATGGAACTGATACGCGGGATTGAGAGGGATCGCACCCGACAGGACATCGTGCAGGCCATCTGTCAGATTAGCAGAGGGTTTGGGGCGACAACCATTGCAGAAGGCATTGAAACGCCCGCCGAACTGCAATGCATGCAAAGATGCGGCGTTGATTATGGACAGGGCTACTTGTTCGGGCGTCCAGAACCGTCGCCCGAACACTGACCATTAAGCGCAACTCAAATGCAAGTCAAATGCAACGTAAATACAACGAAACTGATCCCTAAAAGTAGATCGATGTTATGCTCGGCATTGAATAAAACGCAAGTCAACCGATTCTCGCACGGGTTTATAACCTATGTTTTGGTAAATATGATTGGAGGTGGGATTCGACAGATCGGTATAAAGACTGCAGAACTGGTATCCCTCCTCGAGCAGCAACTGACTCAGAGAGGCTACGCACGAGGTGGCGTACCCTTTCCCGCGCAGTGCGGGGGGTGTATAGACCAGACTTATGACCACGCCGTGTCTTGTGGGTCTGGCCCTTTTAGCCATGGATACGGGTTCCCCATGATCTTCCCATAAATACAGGGATCTCTCTCCGATACTGTCTCCTGCCTTGCGTACAGCGGTGTCGTAAGGCATGGGTTCGCCAATGTCGACTTCGACTGAGAATTCACGAATCCAGTTCGCAACCAGTTCCGTATCGGCTTCTTTTGCGATCCTTAAGTCGCCGGGCCCTCGGGGAACTTCATTCACATGATCGAGTCTGTATATGCGTTGATTCATAACGACCTCAGATGAACATCCGTTTTGTCCTTCCCACGCTTGCGCAAATGCAGATGCCGTGTCAGGATCGCCGATCACTCCGGGAACGGCCACACCCAACGCAGCGAGGCTCTCGACAGCAATCCGTATCGCCTCCAGAAGAGCAGATCCAGATTCGATATCTGCAATGACCAATTGATTGGGAGGGGTCATGACAAGCACCAGCACAGGTCGGCCGCTGTTTTCCACAGCAGCCATCAATGGTGCCGCTTGCTCAATGCCCCTCCTGCCCTCAGCGAGGGAATAGAGGAGACCAAGGGCAAGATTGCTTTCGGCTTCCCGCTGTTCGAGATATGCCCCTACAGACGCCAAAAACTGTGCCGCGTTGTGATAGGAGTGCCATTTCACTCATGTTCTCCTCCATTTGTCATAAAGCTTCTATATCCACACCGGTCTAGCTCCCTACGATGAACTGTTTTTCCCCCGTGTCACGGTGTCGCAACCGACCAATGGCGGCGGCGGCGCATCCCATGTCGGCGAGCGTTTGCATCAACTGGGATTTCTTGTCCTCCGAAACGCTCAAAAGAAGACCACCTGAAGTCTGTGCATCGTAGAGCACCCACCGATCAGACTCACTGATCCGTTCGTTCCAGTCCACCCTGTCGTGCAACAGCAACATATTATTTCTTGTGCCTGTAGACAACGTCTCCTCGCGAATCAACTGTCGCGCTCCCGCAATCACAGGTATGGCAGAATAATCGAGTTCAGCAGACAGATTACGATCCTTCACCATTTCGTACAGGTGGCCCAATAACCCGAACCCTGACACATCTGTGCAGGCATGAACGCCCACGGATACCATTGCCCGAGCCGCTCTGTCATTGAGTGTGGTCATCACTTCAATCACCCTGCGCTCGAGTTCCGCAGACGCCAATCCCCTGTCGATGGCCGTGGTAATCACACCGATGCCGAGTGGCTTGGTCAAGACCAGCACATCGTCTGCTTCACCCGTGCGCGTGGCCACATAGCGATCGGGATGCACAGATCCAGTGACCGTCAACCCGTACTTGGGCGCATGATCTTCATATGTATGCCCGCCCACAATCGGCACACCGGCAGTTTTCATCATGTCTGCTCCGCCGCGAAGAATCTCAACCAGATACCCAATGGGCAACGTGTTGACCGGGAAGCCAACGAGGTTTTGCGCAAACGACGGCGTGGCTCCCATGGCGTAAATATCGCTCAGCGCATTGGCTGCCGCAACGCGGCCAAACTCGTAGGGATCGTTGACGACAGGACTGATGTAATCAATCGTCTGAACGATAGCATAGTCGTCCGTGACACGAACGACACTGGCGTCATCGCCGCAACCGAGAAGCACATCTTCAGATACCGCAAAAGGCAGCGAGCGCAACACGTGCGCCAGGTCGATGGAACCGACTTTGCAAGCTCAGCCGGCCCCTGGTGAATATGATGTCAAATGAATGGGAGGCAGGTCTGCCATGCGTACTTCCCCTCGTTTCCTCTTGTGAAACCTGCGTCGAGCATCGCGATCACGCTGTCGTGTGTTATCATGAAAACACATAGAATCTCTTGAAACAAGCCCATTTGAAACAACAAGCACATTCCGTTCGTCTTTACCACGCTGTTGACTGAGAAGGATGCTCTCTATGGATTTTCAGCAACTAAAAACCTTTTACCGGGTCGCCAGCCATCTCAATTTTACGCGCGCAGCGGAAGAGTTACATCTCAGTCAGCCTGCGGTGTCACGACAGATCGAGGCGTTGGAGAACACGATCGGCCTGCCGCTGTTTGATCGCGCCAGCCGGAAAATCTCTCTCACCGAGGCTGGTTATGTACTGTTCAGACAGTGTGAACAGATTTTGCGCCTCGTGGACAGCACTCGTGTCGCTATTGATACCTTAAAGAACCTGGAATCCGGTTCTCTCCACATTGGCCTCAGTTCAACGGTCGGCAATTATATTTTACCCCATACCATACTGCAGTTCACGCATAAGTATCCGGGTATTCAAACGAAAGTTGCGATTGCCTGTACGCGCGATGTGTTGGACCAACTTGAAAACGGCGCGATCGACATCGCCGTCGTATCCGGCCCCATCACCTCCAACGCGCTCTACGTGGAACCGTTTCTCCAGGACGAAATCGTATTGGTGATGGGGAACGAGCACCCGTTGTCACAACAGGACCCTATCACTTTTGAATCCATTCAACCGTTCCCATTATTGCTGCGCGCCGAGGGATCAGGAACCAGAGAGGCCATCGCAAGGCATGCTGCGCGCCGAGGGTGGCAACTGCCGCATGCCATCGAATTTGAAACGACAGAGGCCATCAAACAAGCCATCATGACCGGTTCTGGCATAGGATTTCTGTCGACATTCGCAGTTCGTTTTGAGATGCGATACGGACTGATCCGTGCGGTTCACCGAGAACCCTTCCTTGTTTCTCGATCCTTTTTTATCGCATCCAATAAGGCTCGCCATCCATCCCCTGGCACGCTTGCGTTCAAAACATTCATCAGAAAAACGATCATCGACAGACCGCTCTGCGGTCGGAACGACTTTCTCAACAACACCGTCACGTAACGATCTCTCCGATCATTGATCAGAACCAGGCCCGAAACCAATTTTTTTCAAATGCTACTTTTCCAAGATGCCAACGTACTCCCGGTCGAGCTACCTTTACGACCGGCGATGGGCTCGCGTAAAAATCTCCATGCGCAAATCCCGCTTTATGATCGCCAATCTCAACAAAACACTCTCCGTGACCATCGAATTGCACAAGGCGTCCTTTGCCAGTTATTTGACAGGCTATATTGTTCGCCACCACTTTCGCCTGTCCATGCGCGAAAACACCGGCTTTCGGCAATGGTTTCCCCATCTCAAGGGGGATTCCGGTGACATCGCCGATTGCGTAAACACCGGGAACTTTCGTCTCCAGAGTATGCCGGTCCACCTCAACCCAACCGTTTTGTCCGAGCAACCCCGATTCCCGAATGACTCTTGGCGGTTTGTGCGCGGGCACATAGACAAGCAAATCATAGGAATCCTGGACCCCGTTTGCAAAATGAAGGGTGTGGGTACTGGCGTCGATGGTCTGGATCACATGTTGTGGATGATAGGCAATATCCCGTTCCTGCAACATTTGCCGGACTGCCTCTGTTACGTTTTCACCCGCCACGGCAAGCGGTCCTGCCTCGGCGGCATAAAAGCTGATCCTGATTTGCGAACGCTTACCTTGCGTTTGAAAATAGTGACTGAACAGCATCGCTGCTTCATAGGGAGCGGCGGGGCATTTATAGACTGGAGACACCGTCAGCACCACGACGTGTCCCGTATGAAATGTCGAGATCTGTTGTCTTAAGCGTTCGGCTTCCTTCAGGTCATAAAAACTGTATCCCGTGTTCAGTCCGGGAACATCCTCTGGCGCAAGCGCGGCGCCCAATGCCACGATCAGATAATCCCCCGAGATGCTCTGTCCATTCACCAGAACCGTGTGATTCTCTGCATCAATATGCTCGATGTCGCCATGAACAACTTCAATGCCCTTCTCCCGCAAATTATGCAGCGGGCGCGATATCGCCGCGGCCTCACGATCTCCGGTCATCAACCACAACAGCGAAGGCGCGAAAACGTGGTTCTCCTCGCGATCGATCAGAGTGACTGTATATTCGGCGGGCAGGCGCTTTCGCAAAAGGTTGGCGGCGATGACTCCGCCAACCCCGCCGCCAAGAACGATCACGGAACCTTTCATCGATAACCCCTCCTTGTTGCTCTGTATACAGTGCGCCCCGTCATGCATGGCCGAACGCGCTTTAGTAGACGATGACCTGATCTGCCCACAGCGTCCATGCTGAAAGCTCCTCCATGGAGGAGCGATGCGCAAACTCATGCAACTGCTCGGACTCCAGTCCCCGCGCGTCCATGCAGGTGCCGCACGCGCCGATGGAGGCGCCCCTGCGTCCAGCTACG
>JAJZCB010000117.1 GCA_021846285.1 Bacillota bacterium | reverse complement strand
GCAAACGTCGTTCCGCCTGGCGAAGTCACGCGTTCGCGCAAAAAGGCGGGAGACTGTCCCGAGGATTGCAGCATGCGCGCCGCGCCATACAGAGTTTGGGCGACCATCGACGACGCGGTCTGTTCATCGAGTCCCGCGTCAATGCCGGCGCTGGTCATGGCTTCCACGAGATAATACACGTAAGCGGGACCGCTGCCAGAGAGTCCGGTGACGGCGTTTAACAGATGTTCCTCAACGGGGTACGCTGATCCTACGGCGCTGAGAATCGTTTCAACCATGCGTCGATCCGCTTCCGTGCATGTGGCGCTGAGAGCATAGGCGGTCGCCGACTCGAGCACGGCGCACGAGGTGTTTGGCATCGTTCGGACGACGCGCGGCAGGGCACCGTACTGGCCCTCTGGACGATGCGCCGCGATCGTGTCCGCGATGCCCGCAATCGTGCAGCCCGCAGCGACAGACAGATACAGGGCGTCTGGCGACGCATGTTTTGCCACAGCCGAGAGCGCCCGATGCAGATCCCTGGGTTTGGTGCACAGTACGATGATGTCGGCAGACCATACGGTGTCTCTCATGTCCGGATAGATGCTCACGCCGTATGTTTCTTTTATCCAAGCCAAACGATCGCGCGACTTGCGGTTCGTGACCGCGATCTGTTGGGAATTGGCGATGCCCGTCTGACACAGGCCCCTGATCAGGGCTTCAGCCATCGAACCCGCCCCGATAAAGGCGATTTGTTTGTCGGTCAGTTCAGTTTGTGTATGCATGTCTTCAATCCCTGCCTTTCTACCCGGGAAATACGAGATCCCTTGTGCCATCGCATGATCGTCTTCCTCATCAACTCGGATTTTCATGTTTTGCTAGTGATCGGAAGAAGACGATCATGCGGGTCTAGCTTGTAGTGTTCCTGTTGTCTGCTGGTCTCGCCAACAAAAAATGCGCACTCTCGTCCTGTCAAGGACGAGAGTGCGCGACTCCCGCGGTGCCACCTTGGTTGGCTCCGGTCCACAGAGCCCCCTCTAAGCGCTAACGGGCTGACCCGTTCTTCCTTCTTGGGGAAGACCGCTCCGGAGTCGGTTGAGGCAATCGGTTGGGGCGGGATTCACAGCGACACCCGCTCTCTGAGCCCAAACAATCGATTGTCTCCGTCCTTCGCGGCGTTTGGCGATGTGTGGTGCAAGAACGTCCGAAATGATACCCAATGATAGTCGAAATAGTGAATCAAATGATAAGGGGTTCATCGTCATCTGTCAAGAGCAGGACTGAACTTGACGCGAAACTGCCGCACTCTCTTACTTTGACACCTCGCGCATGAACACGTGCGTATATGCTCCCACGCCCGCAGGCGCCAAAATCCGCGCCTCGGAGGAGCATCCTGCCGAGTGAAACGCATCCACCATGGCTGTCGCCACGGCGCCGGCAAGCGATCCACCCTCGACGATGGCGAGCACGGTGGGACCGGCGCCACTAAGGACGGTGCCAAGAGCTCCGGCCCGTAAAGCGGCCTCAGCGACATCCGTGAAGCCAGGAATGAGCGCCTTACGCGCATCCTGGTGCATTCTGTCCGCCAGAGCGCGGCGCAGCAGCGTGAGATTGCCCGTCGTCAGGGCAGCGGTCAAAAAACTGGCGTGGGCGACATTGAAGACAGCGTCGCCGCGCGCAACGACAGGCGGCAAAATGGCGCGCGCCTGTTCCGTGAGCAAAGGAAAGTCTGGAGTCACCGCAATAAATTGCAGATTGTCGCGCAGGGGCAATGTCACATGCGTGACCTGATCGGGATGCAGATAGGCGAGCACCGCGCCGCCCAGAAAAGCGGGGGCGACATTGTCCGGGTGCCCTTCCTCTTCCACGGCGAAGCGCAGCACCTGCGCACGGGTCAGCGGAGAGTTCAGCAGGTTGTTCCCAATGAGCAACCCGCCGACGAGGGCCGCTGCGCTCGAGCCAAGACCCGAAGCAATCGGTATGCGATTGGTCATCGCGAGTCGAATGGGCGGCATCGTGATGCCAAAGCGGTCATACACCAGCCGTATGGACTGAAGGACAAGGTTGCTCTCATCACGCGGGAGTGTGTCTGCACCATAGCCCTTGATGACGATCTCCGTGTGCTGCGCAGGTTCAGCGTGAATTTCGTTCCAGAGATCGAGTGCGATGCCCATGCAGTCAAATCCGGGGCCCATATTGGCGCTTGTTGCAGGCGCGTAGACGCTGATTTTCATTGGGGAGCCTCCATGACAGCCTGCCACACGTCACGCCTGTTCGCCTCGACTGTCACCGGTTTGGCAGAACCCGCGCGTATGGCGGTATCCGGATCCTTTAGCCCATGCCCCGTGAGAACGCAGACAACCGAACTGCCGCGGGCCAGCAGACCAGCCTCTGCGCGTTTGATGACGCCCGCGACGGAAGCGGCGGAGGCGGGTTCCGCAAACACGCCCTCACGACTGGCAAGCAGACGGTAGGCCTCGAGAATTTCCTCGTCGGTCACGGCGTCGATGACGCCGTCGCTGGCGGAGACAGCGGCCAGCGCCAACTGCCAGCTTGCCGGGTTGCCAATGCGAATGGCGGTTGCGACCGTCTGCGGGTCGGCAATCGGTTCACCGCGAACGATCGGCGCAGCCCCCGCGGCCTGAAACCCCAACATCTTTGGAACAGTCGTGTGAAAAGCGTCCGCATATTGGGTGAAACCGCGGTGATACGCCGTGATATTGCCTGCATTGCCAACGGGAATGGCCAAATAGTCGGGAGCGTGGCCGAGTTCCTCGCAAATTTCAAACGCACCCGTTTTCTGCCCCTCGAGCCGAAAGGGGTTCACTGAGTTGACGAGCGTGATCGGTTCCTTCTCGGCGATCTCGCGCACCAGGGTCAGCGCCTGGTCGAAATTGCCCCGAATCGCAATCACCTGCGCGCCGTACATGATGGCTTGAGCCAATTTGCCCAGAGCCACGTATCCGTCCGGAATCAGCACGATGGCTCGCATGTCGGCTCGCGCAGCGTAGGCGGCGGCCGCTGCCGATGTGTTGCCGGTGGACGCGCAGATGACTGCCGAACTTCCTGCTTCGAGCGCCTTGGCGACCGCCAGGACCATGCCGCGATCCTTAAAGGAACCGGTTGGGTTTGCCCCTTCGTATTTGAGCCAGACAGTGAGACCCAGCCGTTCGGACAGGTGGCGCGCCTCAATCAGCGGCGTAGAACCCTCTCCGAGCGTCAGTTTGGGCGTGCGGTCAGTCAGCGGCAAGAACTGCGCGTAACGGGCCAGAATACCCCGTCTGCCTTGGGCGGCGCTCATTCGACTCCTCCTAACACAGGCATTACACTGTGAATGGCCTGTAGGTGTGACTGCAACGCCAGCTCATCGAGAGCGCGCGTCAATTTTTCGGAATCGATCTCATGCGTTATGATGACGATTTCCGCGATTTGACCGCGCACGCGTTTTTGTAAAACAGTTTCCATGCTGATTTCTGCACGGCCAAAAATACTCGCTATCTCCGCGAACACGCCCGGTTCATCGTTGGCCTCCAAACGCAGATAATATCTCGCGGGAGCGCCCTGTCCGCGCTTGACCATTTTGTGCGGCAGGCAAATCTGCTTGACCCGCAGCGAAGTGTCCATGCGCACGTTGCGCATGACCTCAATCACATCGCCGACAATCGCGCTCGCGGTCGGCAGGGAACCTGCTCCCCGCCCAAAAAACATCAGATCGCCGCTGGCGTCGCCTCGCACATAGAGAGCGTTGTACGCGCCGGACACGTAGGCGAGGGGATGTGTCTTTGGCACAAGCGTCGGGCGCACCTGCAGCGTCAGGTCGCCTTGACGATCGGCGCCCGTGGCCAGGAGTTTGATGACGGAGCCGAGTTCCTGCGCGTAGGCCACGTCCGCCGCAGTCAGGTTGCGAATGCCGTAAGTGTCGACTTCCTCCAGACTGACTTTGGCGTGAAACGCGATCGACGCCAAAATAGTCAGTTTCCGAGCCGCGTCAAGTCCGTCGATGTCGCTGGAGGGATCGCTTTCGGCATAACCAAGTTGCTGGGCCTCCTGCAAGACTGCGTCAAAGTCTGCGCCGGTTGCCGTCATTTTGGACAGGATAAAGTTTGTCGTGCCGTTGATGATTCCCATGAGGTCAGTAATCTCGTTGGCGGTCAGTGACTCTTTGAGCGGGCGAATCAGGGGAATGGCGCCACCAACCGCCGCCTCGTAAAACACATCGACGTGCGCCTGTTCGGCCGCTTCCAGAATCTCGGCGCCGTGCAGGGCGATCAGATCCTTGTTGGCCGTAATCACGTGCTTGGAGGCCCGCAGAGCCTGCAAAATCATGGATCTGGCAGGTTCGATGCCGCCAATGGTTTCGATGACCACGCGAATCGAGGGGTCATTCAAAATAGCGGACGGATCGGTGGTCAACTGTTCTCCCATAAACTTCACAGAGCGCTCCTTAAGCGGGTTTCTCACCAGTACTTTCGTGATTTGCGGATGCCGTCCGGTCAAATCCGCAATCTTGTCGGCGCGCTTTTGCACAAGTTCAATAACGCCGGCGCCGACGGTGCCGCAACCGAGCAATCCGATATGGATGTGCACGCACAACCGCTCCTCTCTCCATGTTGCTGTCTATGTGCGTTTTGAGGCTGTCCGGTCGCGTCTAATAGCCCTGACCCACGATCAGGGTCTGCTCGACTCCGGGCACGTTCCGAACGGCGTCAAGCGCTGCCTGCATTTCCTGCGTCATATCTCGCGTCTCCAGTGAAATAATGACAGTGGCCCTCCCCTGCAGAGGCAAAGTTTGATTGATCGTCAGAATATTGGCCTGAAGGGACGCCAGTAGATTCAACACTTCTGACAGAATACCGCGCTGATGTTGCAACGTCAGAGCCACAGTGACGATTTGGCCCTGCATGGTGGACTGGAAAGGTTTTGCCACATCCTTGTACTTGTAATAAGCGCTGCGGGACATGCCAATCTGCGATACGGCCTGCAAGACGCTGAGCTGTGGTTCGCGACTGAGCAGGTCGGTCACCAGAGTGGTCCGTCGGATAACGTCAGGCAGATGGGAACGGCGAATTAGGTAATAGGGATCGTCCACCATGTCCTCCTCTGGTCTCTGTGTCCTTGCCGCGCGAACAACTGTGTACGCTTAACGGACATTATACCGTTAGGGGTGGCGATGCGCAATAAATTTCTTGACCGTTCACGGTTCGTGCGTTTATAATAATAAAAATTTCTCACAAATGAACGTCAGGAGGATGTCTAGGGTTCCGCCGTTTTGCGGGTCTGGTCCGAGCGACATCGCACTCGGTTTTGCGAGTGTACACCCTGGGGATAAAAGCCCCGCGGCAGGTTCTGGCTGGCGCGCGTTGCACGCCGTCACGACTACTGTTGCGCGGCCCTTTTTATATCCTCTTCAGGACACTCTGGAACGCGAGTCAGAGGGGAAAAAAGATGGCGGGGTGGATCCATTGCAAGAGCCTGTCGAGCGCACAATTTATTTGAATGGCCAACTGGTGCAAAAGGAACAGGCCGTCGTGTCCGTCTTTGACCACGGATTCTTGTACGGGGACGGAATCTTTGAAGGCATCCGGATTTATGACGGCGTCATCTTTCGTCTCGACGAACATCTGTTGCGTCTGTATGAGTCGGCCAAATCGATTCTTCTCACGATTCCGCTGGCCTTTGAGGAGATGGCCGAGGCGGTCATCGACACGGTTCGGGCCAATGGATTGCGTGATGGGTATATTCGGCTCGTCGTTTCACGGGGACCGGGTGATCTTGGACTCGATCCACGCAGTTGCCCGCGGGCCAACGTCGTGATCATCGCGGACACCATCCAGCTATTCCCGCAGGAACTCTACGAACAGGGACTACGGATCGTCACCGTTGCAACCAGGCGTAACAGTCCGGCAGCGCTCAATCCCCAAATCAAATCGTTAAACTATCTAAACAGCGTTCTGGTCAAGATTGAGGCTGCCAATGCGGGCGTTCTTGAAGCTCTTACACTGAACGCGGAAGGCTATGTATGCGAAGGCTCGGGAGACAACGTGTTTATCGTAAAGCGCGGCGTCGTCTATACTCCGCCCATTTATCTCGGCGCTTTGGACGGCATTACCCGCAGAGCCATCATGGAACTCTGCGCTCAGTTGTCGATACCGCTGATGGAGACTCCGTTCACTCGCCACGATGTGTACGTCGCCGACGAGTGTTTCCTCACCGGCACAGCGGCAGAACTCATTCCTGTTGTTGAGGTGGACGCAAGAGTGATTGGCGATGGAAATCCAGGACCCATGACAAAACTGCTGCTGGAGGCGTTTCACAAAGTGGTTCGTACTCAGGGGCGCCGCGTCTAAGTTTTTAAAAAAATCTGCTTATAAGGGTTGTGGTAGAGTGACGTTCCGGAATATAATTTAGTAGCAGGTCCTAGTAGCAACTCATATAGAGGCGGCGGCAAACTCACGATGCGCTGCGGGCCGACAGAGCCTTTGATACCAAAGAGGCAAGAGAGAGTATCCGGAATTGTAGGGGAGGAACGCCACATGTATGGGAGTAGTGACGCCGCTGCGCCCGCAGCAGCGTACGAATTCGTCGACCAGATGAACGCTGGCGTGGTGCGTACTGGCGCTGACCTGCTGTGTTCATTGTTGCAGCAGGCGGGAGTCGATGTGATTTTCGGTTACCCGGGCGGCGCCGTGCTGCCAATCTACGATGCGCTGTATTCATCCTCGCTGCGGCATATTCTCACTCGCCATGAGCAGGGGGCGATCCACGCGGCCGAAGGGTATGCTCGGGTGACCGGGCGCCCCGGGGTCGTGCTGGCCACGTCTGGCCCCGGTGCAACCAATCTGGTGACCGGAATCGCCGACGCTTACATGGATTCGACGCCGCTCGTCGTGCTGACAGGCCAGGTCGTCACAGAGAGCATCGGCCGCGACGCGTTCCAGGAAGCGGATATTGTTGGGATCACCATGCCAATCACCAAACACAATTATCAGGTGCGAGACATTGACACCTTGCCACAGGTGATTGCTGACGCTTTTCACATCGCGACGACAGGCCGACCAGGCCCAGTTCTGATCGATTTGCCGAAATCAGTGACAAGCGGACCCGCGCGCGACGCGGTGCTGCCAGCGCCTGACGCCCGCGGCTATCGCGTGCCTGGTCACCCGTCGGATGAAGCGCTCACAGCGATTCAGGACGCTATTCGACAGGCCAGGAAGCCGCTTCTGTACGTGGGGGGCGGGATCATCAGCGCGGGCGCGGCCGAAACGCTGCGTCAATTTGCGCGCGTCAACCAGATTCCAGTGACCTCCACTCTGCTGGGCCTTGGCGGATTTCCGGCGCATGACGAACTGTTTGTCGGAATGCTCGGAATGCACGGCACGTATGCGGCCAATCAGGCGATCACAAACTGTGACTTGCTGATCGCTCTTGGCGTACGGTTCGATGATCGCGTGACGGGTAAGTTGCAACGGTTTTCGCCGCACTCCAAGAAGATCCATGTCGACATCGATCCTGCGGAAATCGGCAAGAATGTTCCGGTTGACATCGCGGTGGTCGCTGACGTCGGACTCACTTTGCAGGCATTGGCGGCGGATCGCCTGTCTGCAGACACTGGGGAATGGCGTGCGCAGATTGCTGCCTGGGAAGCAGAGTGGCCTTTGCGTTACAGGGCAGATGACACTTGTCTGAAACCGCAGGCCGTCATTGAACTCATTGCGAAGCGCACACGCGGTGAGGCGATCGTAACGACAGAAGTAGGGCAGCATCAGATGTGGGCTGCGCTGTTCTATCCTTTTTCAGAACCCCGCAAATTCGTCACATCGGGCGGTCTCGGCACCATGGGATATGGGTTTCCATCGGCCTTGGGCGCTCAGGTTGCGCTGCCCGGCGAAACGGTCGTGTGCATTGCGGGCGATGCAAGTTTTCAGATGAATATCCAGGAACTGCAGACCATGGTCGACTATGCGCTCCCGGTGAAGATAGCGGTTATCAACAATCGCTTCCTGGGCATGGTTCGGCAATGGCAGCAGTTTTTCTATGACCGCCGCTATGCAGAAAGCCGCATCAGTTCTCCAGACTTCGTCAAGGTGGCAAACGCTTACGGGGTGCTTGGACTGCGCGCCTCTACATTCGATGAAGCCAAAGTTGCGATTGAGCAGGCGTTTGCCCATGAGGGCCCGGTTGTGATCGACTTCGTTGTGCAGGAAGAGGAAAACGTCTTTCCCATGGTTCCCCCAGGCAAAGGCACTGACGAAATGACGCTGGAATGGGAGGGCTAGGAATGGAGCGGACGATTTCCGTGCTGGTCAATGACCGCCCTGGTGTACTGGCGCGCATTGCCGGGATGTTCTCCCGACGCGGCTTCAATATCGCCAGTATCACGGTTGGAACAGCGGAGGAGGAAGGTCTCAGCCGCATGACGATCGTGAGTTCCGGCGATGATGCCATGGCTCTGCAAATTGTCGCCCAGTTGCAAAAACTGATCGACGTCATAGAGGTCCATGACATATCTCGCGATCAGACTGTGAAGCGTGAACTGGCCTTGGTGAAAGTTCACATCACGAAGACGACCAGACCCGAAATCGCCCATATTCTGGAGCCGTTTCGAGTTTCTATCGTGGATGTGGGTCACGCGTCACTGACCGTTCAGGCCACCGGAGACGTGCAAAAGATTGATGCGCTGATCGGTCTGTTGCGTCCCTTTGGAGTGGCGGAGATTGCCCGCACTGGCGTGACCGCCCTGTTGCGATCAGGTGTTCTGGAAAGCGGCTACGCGGGCGCGGACACCCCGTATCGACCGTTGATTGAGGCTGATGCGACGAATGACGATGATCTATTTGAAACCGAAAGAGAGTGAGACTTCTAAATGAAAATGTACTATGAACACGACGCAGACATGAACATGCTTGCCGACAAGGTTGTGGCCGTGATTGGTTACGGAAGCCAGGGCCACGCGCAGGCGCAGAATCTGCGTGACAGCGGGGTGCGGGTTGTTGTAGCCGGCCGTCCAGGAAAATCGGCTGCCCAGGCGGAGGAAGACGGGTTTTCCGTGATCTCTGTCGCTGAAGCGACAAAAACCGCGGATGTCCTGCAAATCCTGTTGCCTGATGAGACGCAGGCCAGGGTGTACCGCGAGGACATCGAGCCTCATCTGCGACTTGGTCAAACGCTCATGTTCTCGCACGGGTTCAACGTTCACTTTCGGCAGATTGTGGCTCCAGACAGTGTCGATGTCGTATTGGTCGCTCCGAAGGGTCCCGGACATCTGGTGCGCCGGGTGTATGAGTCGGGCGGCGGCGTACCGTCGCTGATCGCGATCCAGCAGGATGCGAGCGGCAACGCGTTTGCCACTGCACTCGCCTATGCCAAGGGTATCGGGAGCACAAAGGCGGGCGTGCTGGTCACCACATTTAAAGAAGAAACGGAAACCGATCTGTTCGGCGAACAGGCAGTGCTTTGCGGCGGTGTAGCCGATCTGATCAAAGCTGGATTCGAGACACTCGTGGATGCCGGCTACCAGCCTGAAATAGCATTCTTCGAATGCTGCCATGAGATGAAACTCATCGTTGACCTGATTTATGAGGGTGGATTGTCGCGGATGAATTATTCGATCAGCGACACGGCGGAGTTTGGCGGGTATAACGCAGGCCCGAAAATTGTCACGGATGATACGCGCAAGGCGATGAAGGGACTTCTCGACAACATTCAAAAGGGTGTTTTTGCCCGCGACTGGATTCTCGAAAATCAGGCCGGAAGACCATCCTTTACCGCCATGCGCCGCCAGTCCGCTGAGCATCAGATTGAAACGGTCGGCAAAACGTTGCGTGGCATGATGAATTTCATCGGGAAATAGCCATAGCGGGAAGAAAAACCTGCCGGCTGGAAGAAAAACCTGCTGGCCGGGAGGAAAACCCGCTTGGCCGGAATCGTATGCTGTGCCGAGGCGAGTTCGGCGCAGCCGTGTTTGAGAAGCGGCGCAGCATACGATTCCGGCGGGCATAGATGGCCTTATTTTCGGAACAGATGCGAGGTGGCCGGGTTGACCTATAAAATTGCAGTGTTGCCGGGTGATGGGATCGGTCCGGAAGTGGTGCATGCGGCAATGCAAGTCCTGCAAAGAGTCCTTGATGAGAGCAGTATCGCGGTGCAATTTTCCTCCCATCTGCTCGGCGGGACGGCGCTCGATGCGACCGGTGTTCCGTTTCCCTCGGAAACGGAAGCGGCTGTAACATCTGCGGATGCGGTCCTGCTGGGTGCGGTCGGCGGACCCCAATGGGATACGGGTCCAGGACATTTGCGGCCGGAGGCAGGACTTCTGGCTCTGCGCAAAGCTCTTGGCGTGTATGCCAATTTGCGGCCGGTCAAAGCCTTTCCCCAACTGATAGACGCCTCGCCGCTGCGGTCAGAGATCGCCTCTGG
>JAJZCB010000116.1 GCA_021846285.1 Bacillota bacterium | reverse complement strand
GATTCAGGCGCGCGCCGCCGCCCGTCAGGGAGCGGATATCATCGCTGTGATTCGCAGCACCGGGCAGAGCCTGCTCGATTACGTTCCCTATGGCGCCACCACGGAAGGGTTCGGAGGCACCTACGCGACACAGGAGAATTTCCGGATCATGCGCGCGGCCCTTGATGAAATAGGCGAGGAAGTCGGTCGGTACATCAGGCTGTGCAACTACTGCTCCGGACTCTGCATGCCGGAAATCGCCGCCATGGGTGCGCTGGAACGTCTGGATGTCATGCTCAACGACGCGCTCTATGGAATTCTGTTTCGGGATATCAATATGCAACGCACCCTGATCGATCAGAATTTTAGCCGGATGATCAACTCCTATGCGGGTGTGATCATCAATACCGGGGAAGATAACTATCTGACGACGGCCGACGCCGTAGAGGCCGCCCATACTGTGCTGGCTTCCCAATTTGTCAACGAGCAGCTTGCTCTGCGATCTGGGTTGCCGCCCGCCCAAATGGGGCTGGGACACGCGTTTGAAATGGATCCCATGCTGGAGGACGGTTTCTTGTTTGAATGGGCGCAGGCGCTCATGGCAAGGGAGATATTTCCCGACGCGCCGCTAAAATATATGCCGCCAACGAAACACATGACGGGCAATATCTTTCGCGGGCATGTTCAGGATGCTCTGTTCAACCTGATTGGCATAGCGACGGGGCAGGGTATTCAGTTGCTTGGCATGATGACCGAAGCGATCCATACTCCGCTCATTCATGATCGTCAGCTCGCGATTGAATCGGCGCGGTACATTTTTAACAATGCGCGCCATTTGCAAGATGAGCTGGAGTTCAGGAAAGATGGCAAGATGGTGCGGCGGGCCCGCGAAGTGGTGCGTGAAGCGAAGGGGCTGCTGCGGGAAATCGAAGCCAAAGGCCTGTTCAGGGCCCTTGGCGAAGGTCAGTTTGCCGATGTGAAGCGGAGCTTGACTGGCGGTAAGGGACTAAAGGGGGTCCTGATCCGCGAGGACGATTATTACAATCCCATCGAAACCGCCTTGCGCAGCGCACTGGGTCTCCCTCCGGCGAGCGTCGGCAGGCGGGAGCCGTACAACAGGGAGGTTGGCGGACATGCGTGACTTGCGGCATGTGAGACCATACGGGGATACGTTTGACGATGGAATGGTCCAGTTCAGCTTCTCGTTGCCAGTGCCGCATGGGGAAGAAGCCAGGGAGGCGGCGCGACAGTTTGTCGCCAAAATGGGCGTGCTGGAACCTCAGGTGGTGCATGCCGCCGACCTTGGTGAAGACATGACGTTCTTTGTGGTGTACGGAAAGGCGTCCCATGACATTGACTATACGTCGATCAAGGTGCCAAAAGTAGAGAGTCCAGTGATGGATTTTTATGAGATCAACCAGTTTATCCGGGATCGCATCGGCCGCAAAATTGTCGTACTCGGCGCGTGCACGGGTTCGGACGCGCATACGGTTGGCATCGATGCTATTATGAATATGAAGGGATATGCGGGAGAGTATGGTTTAGAGCGCTATCCTGAGATTGAAGCCTATAATCTGGGCAGTCAGGTGTTAAATGAAGAACTCGTCAAAAAGGCGCTTGAACTGAAAGCGGATGCGATTCTGGTGTCGCAGGTGGTCACGCAAAAGGATGTTCACATTCCCAACCTGGGGGAACTGGTGGAACTTTTGGAGGCCCAGGGCATTCGTAACAAGATTGTGCTGGTGTGCGGCGGACCGCGCCTTGGTCATGAACTGGCCCTTGAACTTGGTTACGACGCCGGGTTTGGATCGGGAACTTTGGCCCCGGAGGTCGCTTCGTTTATCGTCAACGAGATGGTCAAGCGTACCGTGGGCTGAGAACGGGAGGGAATCGGTTGTGAATGTGCTGGACATTATCGCTTTCGGTATTTTGCTGACGGCGGCCCTATATGGATTTTTCACCGGCGTGTATCAGCGGTATCAGTTTCTCCGTCTCGGTCAGGAGGAGAATCGATCGGACAACAGTGGGGAACGGATACGTTCCTTTGTCACGTATGTTCTCGGTCAGGGGAAGGTGCTCGCCGAACCGTCCGGGATAGGCCACTTCTTTATTTTTTGGGGGTTTATCGTCCTTGGTTTCGGTGAACTGGATTTTTTTTCGTACGGACTGTTCGGCGTTCACCTTCCGGGTTTTACGGCGCCAGGGTTCACCTTTGTTCAGGAATTGTTTGCCGCCTTTGTGATGGTGGCGGTCATTGTTGCGGCGTTGCGTCGCTACATATGGCGTCCGATGAGGCTTGAGCCGACATTTGAAGCGGGCTTTATTCTGTTGCTCATTTTTGTAATCGTAGTCACGCTGTACATTGTCAACGGCTTTGACGCGTTGCAGCAAGGTGCGCCTCTTGGTCCGGGCGCTCCCGTGTCAGGTCTTGTCGCCAATGCGTTTGCGGGAGTGAGTGCGGCCACGGCCGGCGTCATAAGTCAGATTGCCTTTTGGGCGCATGTACTGGCCATACTGGGATTCCTCGTATTTATCCCGCGCTCCAAGCATTTGCATATGATCGGGGCGATGTTCAACACCTACTACCGCAATCTGGGGCCGGTCGGAAAAATACGCAAACTCGACTTGACCGATGAGTCGGTGGAGCAGTTCGGCGCAGCGCAGGTCACCCAGTTTACCTGGAAGCAGCTTCTCGACGGCTATGCCTGTACAGAGTGTGGACGGTGCCATGTCAGTTGTCCCGCGACTCTAACCGGAAAAGACCTCTCGCCCAAATATCTGATTTTGAAAATGAAAGATCATCTCATTGAAACCGCGCCAAGTCTGCTCGCCCAGCAAAAGATGGCGGCGGGCGCGGAGAATCAGGCAGTCGCGACGGTTTCTGATGAGATTGCCATGATCGGCGATGTCTACACGGAAGATGAGATCTGGGCGTGCACGACATGTCGCGCGTGTGAAGAAGCCTGCCCGGTATTCAACGAGCATGTCAGCCTGATCATCGATATGAGGCGCAACCTCGTGTTGACAGAGGGGAAGGCGCCGGGAGAGGTCAACCGTACATTTACCAACCTCGAACGACAGTCCAACGAGTGGGGTCGTCCCCGTTTTTCGCGCGCCGAATGGGCGCAGGGCCTCAACGTAAAGACCATGGCTGAAACTGAGGGACAGGTCGAATATCTCTATTACGTGGGTACGGCGGTCTCCTTTGACCCGCGGAATCAAAAGATTGCCCGCGCCTTTGCGCAGTTGCTGATAAAGGCGGGCGTCAGCTTCGCCATTCTTGGCAATGAAGAAGAGAGTGACGGCGATTCAGCGCGTCGTCTTGGCAATGAATTTCTGAGCCAGGAACTCATGGAGAAAAACATCGAGATCTTCCAGTCGTACGGGGTCAAAAAGATTGTAACGACCGACCCGCACGCGTACAATGCATTTCTCAAAGAATATCCGGATTTCGGATTCACCGCCGAAATCGTTCATCATACGGAACTGCTGGCGAAACTGATCGACAAGGGTAGTCTGAATCCAGTCAATGCCGTCAGTCGCAAGGTTACTTACCATGACTCCTGCTACTTGGGGCGCTATAATGGGATCTATGATGCGCCGCGCTATATTCTGGGGAAGATACCAGGGCTCGAACTGGCGGAGATGGAACGCAGCCGCAACAAGAGTATGTGTTGTGGAGCGGGCGGCGGCTCAATGTTCAAAGAGGAAACCGGCGATCGCCGCATCAACGTGTTGCGCACAGAGCAGGCCCTGGAGACGGGAGCGTCAACAATCGCGACCGCCTGTCCCTACTGCATGACCATGATGATTGATGGTGCAAAGACCACGGGCTCGGAAGACCGGGTGGACACGCTGGATGTTGTGGAACTGTTGCTGGAAGCCGTCTAGCCCGTGCGTGCGATGGTTCGCAAGTCAGCAGTGGCGCATGATCCGATGTGTAGCGAGGTGGCGGAGGATGGATCTGCCCATCAGGAAAGCCCGCAGGGCTTATTCGTATCGCGCGGGCGCGTATAGTCAAATCACGGTTGAGGTGGCTACGGAATACGCCCTGACCGTGTTTGTGGACGCCCAGGAATTTGCAACGGTGGTCTGTACGCCTGCAGATCTTGAGGAACTGACCGTGGGGTTCCTGGCGTCGGAAGGGATCATCAAGGGGCGTGAAGATATTCGAAGTCTGTATATTGCCGGAGACGACGGCGTCGCGTATGTAAGTCTCTTTTCGCAGGTGCTGCTCGATCCGGCCCATTTCGCCAAGCGGTACATTGCTTCCTGCTGTGGGAAGGGCCGCCAGTCTTTCTATTTCTACAATGACGCGCAGACGGCGCCTGTCATGGACACGGGCTCGGATTTGCAACCGGCATCCATTCTGCGGTTGGCAGACGCTCTGCAGCGGGAGTCGGAGTTATTTCAGATTACTGGCGGAACGCACAATGCGGCCCTGTGTGATCATACTGGCGCCATCATCGCCATCCGCGCGGATATCGGTCGGCATAACGCCTTGGACAAACTCTATGGATATCTGCTCACGGAGAGGCGTTCTGCCGCCGGACTTGTGCTGGTGTTCAGTGGCCGCGTTTCATCGGAAGTGCTTCTCAAGGCGGCCAGGATGGGTTTGGGAACGGTGTTGTCGAAGTCTGCGCCCACCGAACTGGCGCTGCAGATGGCCCAGGACCTCGGCGTGACCGTCGTCGGATTTGTCAGAGAGGGCGGCTTCACTGTGTATACTCATCCTGAACGGGTTCGATGGCCCTTACCGTGACGCCAGGCCGGTTGCGGCTGGATGTTATACACTTCACAGTGCGCGACGCAGGATAAATCCCTGTTCGTGATACAGCAAATATGATAGGCTGGGTCTGACTAGACTGAACGCTCAGTCACCAGAGCGCGTGCCGGAGGCGGTACTATGAGAAGTGTCATTGTTGGTGCGGCGAGGACTCCATTTGGAAAGTTGGGGGGAGCGCTGTCATCGCTGCCCGCCGTTGCCTTGGGCGGTGCGGCGATTCGAGAGGCTTTGCTGCGTGCTGACGTCGCGCCTGACGCAGTGGATGAAGTCATTATGGGCATGGTGCTCCAGGGTGGCGCCGGGCAGATTCCTTCGCGTCAGGCAGCGCGACTTGGCGGATTACCGTGGACCACACCTACGGAAACGATCAACAAAGTGTGCGCATCGGGACTGCGCGCTGTGACGATGGCGGATGGGCTGATTCGCGCTGGCGACATCGAAGTGGCTGTCGCGGGAGGCATGGAGAGCATGTCCAATGCTCCGTATGCGGTTCCTGGCGCCCGGTTCGGACTGCGTATGGGCGATGCGGCCCTGGTTGACCTGATGCAGTATGATGGACTGCGCTGTTCGTTTCACGGTGTGCATATGGCCGTTCACGGCTCTGCGGTGGCCAGAGAGTACGGGATTTTGCGTAGTGCGCAAGATGAGTGGGCGCTGCGCTCGCAAGAACGGGCCATCGCCGCGATGGACGCAGGCAGATTGCGAGAGGAGATCGTTCCCGTCACCGTGCAGACCAGGAAAGGCGAAGCGGTGGTCGATACCGATGAAGCGCCGCGTCGCGGCTCGAGTCTTGTCCAACTGGCGAAACTTCCGCCCGTCTTTGACGCAGAGGGCACCATCACCGCGGGCAACGCGCCGGGGGTCAATGATGGAGCAGGGGCGCTTGTCGTGATGAGCGAGGAGCGGGCGCGACGCGAGCAGAAGGAGGTTTTGGCCGCCATCATCGGTCACGCGGAAGTGGCGCAGGATGCGCCGTATATTGCGACGGCCCCCGGACTGGCCGTGCAGAAATTGCTGAAGAAGCAGGGGCTTTCGGTGCATGACATTGGCCTGTTTGAAGTCAATGAAGCGTTTGCGGCGGTCACGCTGACAAGCCAGACCATTGTCGGGTGGAACCCGGAACTTGTCAATGTCAATGGCGGCGCCATCGCTTTTGGACACCCGATTGGCGCCAGCGGCGCGCGCATCATCATGACGTTGATCTATGAACTTCGGCGGCGCGGCGGCGGTCTGGGCATTGCCGCCATTTGCAGTGGGGCGGCCCAGGGAGACGCGGTGCTCCTGGAGGTAAAAGGAGGTGCGCAGTAACGATTATGGCAACGATGAAGCGTGTGATGGTGATTGGCGCCGGCCAGATGGGGAGCGGCATTGCGCAGGTGTCGGCTCAGGCGGGGTGCAGCGTGATTTTGCAGGATGTGCAGCAGTCATATGCGGAGCGGGGCGTTGCAACGATTCAGGGCAGCCTGCAACGATTCGTGAAAAAGGCGCAGATGACAGAAGAAGATGCGGCGCTCGCGCTAAAACGCATTGAGACGACGACTGACCTGACCAGGGCCGTGGACGTGGACATTGTGATCGAAGCGGCGACAGAACAGATGGAACTCAAGAAGGACATATTTCGCAAACTGGATCATGTGGCTCCTGCGCATGCGATCCTCGCGTCCAATACGTCATCGTTGCCGATCACGGAGATTGCCGCAGTCACAGGCAGGCCCCGGCAAGTGATCGGCATGCATTTTATGAATCCTGTTCCCCTGATGAGACTGGTGGAAGTGATTCGCGGCTTGCAGACGTCGGACGAAGTGTACGCCGCCGTCGGTCAGTTCGCGGCTGACTTGGGCAAGACCCCTGTGGCCGTACAGGATTTTCCTGGTTTTATCTCTAATCGCATCCTGATGCCAATGATCAATGAGGCCATTTATTGCGTTTTTGAAGGTGTGGCCGAACCTCCGGCCATCGACGAGATTATGAAACTCGGCATGAATCACCCGATGGGGCCGCTGCAACTGGCTGATTTCATTGGACTCGACACATGTCTCTATATCATGGAAGTCCTTTATGAGGGCTTCGCAGATTCTAAATACCGTCCCTGTCCACTGCTTAGAAAATATGTGGCGGCAGGATGGCTTGGCAAGAAATCCGGGCGCGGATTTTACGTCTACAGCTAGAGAGCGCGGTGCGACGGAGGAGGACTTACCGTGGATCTTAGACTGAGCGCTGAACAAGAGGCGATGCGCAAACTGGTCCGCGACTTCGCGCAGCGGGTGATTGTTCCACAGGCGCAAAGAATGGACGACAGGGATGAATTTCCGCGTGACATTGTCCGGCGAATGGGGGAACTCGGACTGCTGGGGCTCCCCATACCGGAGGAGTTCGGCGGCGTCGGCGCTGACTATGTTTCATACATGCTGGCCATTGAGGAGATCTCATACGCCAGTGCGGCTATCGGAGTGATTCTTGCGGTTCATACCTCGGTAGGAACCATGCCGATTCTTCATTTTGGTACGCCAGAGCAACAGGAACGGTATGTTCCCAAACTGGCTGCAGGCGAACTGCTGGGCGCGTTTGCGCTCACGGAGCCAAACGCGGGATCGGACGCTCAGAGCATCCAGACGCGAGCGGTTCGATTGGGCGATCGCTATGTGCTTTCTGGCAACAAGGTGTTCATCACCAATGGCGGCGAGGCGGACATCTATACGGTGTTCGCGGTGACTGATCCGGGCCTTGGAGCGCACGGAATGTCAGCGTTCATTGTGCCTCGCGGCACAGCGGGCTTCATCATTGGGAAGAAAGAGCGCAAGATGGGGCTGAATGGATCGGCCACGGCGGAGCTTATTTTCGACGAGGCGGTGGTGCCCGCGGAAAATCGACTGGGCGAGGAGGGTGACGGCTTTCGCATCGCGATGTCACAGCTGGACGGCGGCCGGATAGGCATCGCCGCGCAGGCGCTCGGCATTGCCCGTGCCGCGTTTGACGCCGCGAAAGGGTACACCCTGACCCGCAAACAGTTTGGCCGGCCCATTGCTGACTTTCAGGCCATTCAAGTCATGTTGGCTGATATGGCGACACAGATTGAGGCAGCCAAGTGGCTGACTTACAGGGCGGCCACCTTGCGGGCGACGCATTTGCCCTGTACGATGGAAGCATCGATGGCCAAACTGTACGCGACAGATACCGCAATGCGCGTGACGACGGACGCGGTGCAATTGTTCGGTGGATATGGATACACCAAGGATTTCCCAGTGGAACGGTATATGCGCGATGCGAAAGTGACGCAGATTTATGAGGGCACCAATCAGATTCAACGGATCGTCATTGCCAAGGCGTTGGCGCGTCTGGCGCTTGATTGAGGGGGAGACACGATGAACTTTACGCTCACGGATGAGCAGTTGGCATTGCGCAAAGTGGTGAGGGATTTTGCCGAACGCGAGGTGGCGCCATCGGCGGCGGTGCGCGACGAGGAGGAAATGTTTGACCGCGGCATCTTTGCAAAAATGGCCAGGATCGGCTTGACGGGCATCCCCTGGCCGGAAGAGTACGGCGGCGCCGGACTGGACTTCATGAGTTACGTGATTGCCGTCGAAGAGTTGTCGCGCGTGTGCGCCTCAACGGGCGTTACGCTGTCTGCGCACGTCTCTCTCGCATCATGGCCCATCTACAAGTTTGGCACAGAAGAACAGAAGCAGACCTATCTGCGGGCGCTCGCGGAGGGGAAGAAGCTTGGCGCGTATGGTCTCACTGAACCGAGCGCTGGCACGGACGCGGCGAGTTTGCGGACAACCGCCGTGAAGCAGGGCGATCATTATGTTCTAAATGGCACAAAACTGTTTACAACCAATGGCGGCGAAGCGGATATATACGTCGTGTTTGCGACTACCGACGCCGCGGCCAAGTCCAAAGGCGTCACGGCATTTATCGTAGAAAAAGGAATGCCGGGCTTTACATTTGGCAAGAAAGAGAAGAAGATGGGGATTCGATCCTCCCCGACGGTAGAACTGATTTTTGACCAATGCGCAGTTCCGGCGGAAAATGTACTGGGGCAGGAGGGCGCTGGCTTTAAAATCGCCATGATGACGCTGGACGGTGGTCGCAACGGCATTGCGGCGCAGGCGGTAGGGATCGCTGACGGGGCGTTGCATGCCGCGCTCACCTACGCCAAGGGGCGCACCCAGTTCAACAGGCCGATCACAGAGTTTCAGGCGATTCAGTTCAAGCTCGCCGATATGGCGACGGCCACAGAAGCGGCGCGCCTGCTCACGTATCAGGCAGCCTGGCTGGAGGATCATGGGATGCCGTACGGAAAGGCGTCGGCCATGGCTAAAGTGATGGCCTCGGACACAGCGATGCGAGTGGCGGAGGAAGCGGTGCAAATTCATGGGGGGTATGGGTTTACGCGCGACTATCCCGTAGAGCGTATGATGCGTGACGCCAAAATTACGCAAATCTACGAAGGCACCAATGAAGTTCAGCGCATGGTGATCGCCGGTCATGTATTAAAAGAGTAGCAACGGGCACGTTCGATCGGTGGGGCAGACCGCTGGCAAAAGGGGTTTGGATGCGCAGTGGACGAATTGGTCACTCAAATTGCGGCGGCGCGCCGCCGCGCAGTCGCGCGGGCGATCACCCAGATGGAAGAAGGGGGAGACTCTGCCCGCCAATTGTTGGCGCGGTTGCGCGAACACATAGCGGCAATTGGTGCGCCTGTTCATGTGATTGGACTCACAGGTCCGCCGGGAGCCGGGAAGAGTTCGCTGAGTGACCAACTGATCTCCCGCTTGCGGGCGCTCGGCAAACGCGTGGCTGTATTGGCGGTGGACCCCAGCAGCCCCTTTACCGGCGGCGCGGTGTTGGGGGACCGCGTGCGGATGAATCGGCATGCGACCGATCCATCAGTGTTCATCAGGAGCATGGGAACGAGAGGGGATTCCGGGGGCCTCGCCAAACCAGTGCGTGACGCGGTTACAGTGCTGACCGCCGCCGCATTTGATGTTATCCTGATTGAGACTGTCGGCGTCGGTCAATCTGAGCTCGATGTGATGTTTGTCGCGGATACGGTCGCGGTGGTCCTCACCCCTGCGGGGGGCGACCACATTCAGACGGCCAAGGCCGGGATCATGGAGATCGGAGATGTGTTTGTCGTAAACAAGTCCGATTTGCAGGGCGCCGGGCGCACGGCAAAGGACATTCAGGATATGCTGCGCGTCAGGAACGACCGCGCCCAACCCGCCGACGAAGCGGGAGAGTGGTCCGTTCCAGTGCTTCTCACCTCCGCTCTCGCCCAAGAAGGTACGGACCAGTTGTGGGAGGCTCTGTATGGGCATTTCGAACATCTGGTGCAGACCAAACAGTTGGCGTGGCGGCGCGGCCGCGGCCGTGTTCGGGAGATGCAGGAGCTGCTGGGGCGCAAGGTGGCTGACGAAGTGGAACGCAGATGGCAAAACGACGCGCTCTGGCAGGATCTTCAGTCGCGCGTGCAGAGTGACCGGTTATCCGTGGTCGAGGCTGTCGACATGGCGGTGCAGAATCTGCTTAAAGACTGATTGCATTGCCGAACCTTTCGTCGTGTGCTTTAATTGCAAGAGATGACATGTATAGGGGTGTGCGAGGTGGCCGCTGAACTCAAGTTGCAAGACCGCTCCGCGAC
>JAJZCB010000115.1 GCA_021846285.1 Bacillota bacterium | reverse complement strand
GTGCAATCACCCTGTTCTTGATTTATGCCTATCGAATTGCCGTTGAGGAAAAACTGATGCTAGAGACGTTCGGGAGCGCCTATCGTGAGTACGCGCGTAAAACCAGGCGGTTGATTCCCGGCGTGTGGTGATCAGCGTATCGCGGTATGTGTTGGTGAAGGAACGATGCGGGTTCGCGAACGTTTCACGCGAACTCTGGCTATGATTCGATCGAGGAGATGATTGATGGTGGGGGTCATGAATCATCCGGTGATTCACGCATGGCAACAGATGATATAATGAGAATCGATTCGGGATTCGAAAGATTCGCAGACATGAATCAAGCGAAACGTGGACCATGTGAGCGCGTTTTGAGCAAAGGGGGATGAACCGGTGAAAAAACGGTTGACCAGGGCTGCAGTGCCGGTTGAGATGATGTGGAATCTTTCGGATCTGTATGCCACAGCCGAGGCCTGGGAAGCGGAGTTGGCGGCAGTCGTGAGGGATTTGCCGCGTGTTACGCAGTATCAGGGGCGTTTTCACGAAGGCGCAGTTGTGCTCCTGGAATGTTTAAACGCGCAAGAGGCGCTCCTGGAGCGCGTGATGAGGGTGTCGACCTACGCCAGCCTGCACAATTCCGAAGACGGTACGAACCCTGTCAATCAGGCGAACTCGGGTCGGGTTGCCGCGATGCATGCAACGATTGGCGCAGCTCTCTCGTTCATCGATTCGGAGATTCTCTCTTTACCCGATGGAACGGTGGAACGATATTGGCAGGAAGAGCCTGGACTTGACTCGCTGCGCAAGAATTTGACGGAGTTGTTGGAGATAAAGTCGCACACACTGTCTCCTGAGACGGAGAGAGCGCTCGCCAGTTTGGGTGAAGTCTTTGGCGCTCCATACGCGATCTATCAGAGGGGCAAATCCTCTGACATGCAGTTTGCCCCGATCACAGACACCGACGGTTCGGAACTGCCGATGTCCTTCGCCCTGTATGAACATGGCTATGAAGAGTCTCCCGATACCGCTTTGCGACGCAAAGCGTACGCTTCGTTTGCAGCCACTTTGGAATGGTACAAGAACACTTTTGCGGCCACCTATGCCACAGAGGTTAAGAAGCAGGTCGCACTGTCGCGGCTGCGCAACTACGAGTCGGCGACACACATGCTGTTGCGCCCGCAACAGGTGACGCCGGAGATGTATCACAACATTCTCGACATCATCCAGGCGGAATTGGCGCCGCATATGCGCCGGTTGGCTCGGTTGAAGCAGCGTGTTCTGGGTCTGGACAGGATGCTGCACTGTGACCTGAAGGCGCCTCTTGATCCGGACTTTAGCCCGAAAACTACCTATAAAGAAGCGTCGGCCAATATTCTCGACGCTCTGTCGGTGCTCGGCCCGGAGTACAGCAAAATCATCAGGACGGCGCTGACAGAACGTTGGGTGGATCTTGCAGACAACGTCGGGAAATCCACGGGAGCGTTTTGCGCAAGCCCCTACGGATCGCACTCCTATATTTTGATCACATGGACGGATACGATGCGCAGCGCTTTCGTGCTGGCGCATGAATTGGGACACGCCGGCCACTTCAATCTAGCCAATCGTTATCAACGCATGGCCAATACGCGGCCGTCCATGTATTTTGTGGAAGCGCCGTCGACGATGAACGAGATGCTGCTGACTCAGCACATCCTGAAGCATTCCAGCGACCCGCGCATGAGGCGATGGGTCATCATGCAGTCGCTGGGCACGTATTATCACAACTTCGTCACTCACCTTCTTGAAGGAGCGCTGCAGAGGCGTGTGTACGCGCTTGCCGAGGAGGGCCAACCGATCACTGCGACTACGCTTGGTGAACAAGAGGGTGAAGTGCTTGCCAACTTTTGGGGCGACGCGATAGAGATTGACGAAGGCGCCAAACTCACGTGGATGCGACAACCGCACTATTATATGGGGCTATATCCATATACGTATTCGGCCGGACTTACCGCCTCTACGGCTGTGGCGCAGTTGATCAAGGAGGAAGGCCAACCGGCGATCGACCGCTGGCTGCAGGTCCTGAAAGCCGGGGGAACCATGAAGCCGCTGGAACTCATGAAAACCGCTGGCGTGGACATGTCGTCTCCGGAACCGATCCGCAGCGCCGTCGCCTATGTCGGTTCGCTGGTGGATGAACTGGAACGTTCGTTCTAGTGTTCCCTTTGTATGATATGGCCGACGTCCAGTCTGCGTTGCGGCAGGACGTCGGCCATTCGTGTTTCTCTTTTCCTCGTTGATTGGCGCCGGGTTTCGCAATAGCGCTCTGGATCGGGCTATAATGGGAGTAGCGAGCAAGAATCGAAAGGATGGACCCACATGTCGATGGCGCAAAGAAACGGGCGTTATACGGTCGCAGATTACCAGACGTGGCCAGATGAGGAACGGTGGGAGTTGATCGACGGCGAGGCGTATATGATGACACCGGCCCCAAGCGGACGGCATCAGCAAATCTCGTCGGAAGTGGGTGGACAACTGTGGACGGCTCTGAAGGCGTCGCCGTGTGTTCTCTACTATGCTCCAACGGACTTGGCGTTTGAAGCTGCGGAGGATACGGATACGGTCGTTCAGCCGGATCTTTTCATCATGTGTGGACCGCACAAGTCAAATGGCCAGGTAATCGGAATTCCGGTCTTGGTTATCGAGATTCTGTCGCTTTCGACCGCACGCCGCGACAAGGTAACCAAACGGGCGTTGTACGAACGCGTTGGCGTGAAAGAATACTGGATCGTCGATCCGGTCTACGAGGTGATCGATGTGTTTGTGCACGACGGAACGGAATACAGTCGGAACCAAACGGTTGCGAAGGGCGATTCCCTGAGCGTTTCTATGCTGGACGGTGTATGGGTGGATGTGGAGGCGGTGTTCACGAAAAATCGTGCGTCGGAGACGGAGGAATGATGGATCGCGGAGATTCGAACCGTCGGCGGAAGGGATCGAGATGCTATGGCAAAACTTTACTATCGTTTCGGACAGATGAATGCCAGCAAGTCCATTCAATTGCTCACGGTAGCGCACAATTATGAAGAACAGGGGAAGCGAGTCATGCTCTTTACCCCCTCCATCGATGCGCGGTATGGATGCGGAAAGATCGCGTCGCGCGTAGGAATTGTGCGCGATGCGATCGTGGTGGAAGACAGCACGGATCTGTTTTCGTTGATCGAAACTCAGCGTCCGGATTGTGCATTGGTGGACGAGGTGCAGTTCTTGCGGGCGCACCATGTCGAACAACTGGCGCGGGTGGCGGACGATCTTAATATTCCAGCTATCATGTACGGGTTGCTGAAAGACTATCGCAATCAGTTTTTTGAGGGTAGTGAAGCCGCCATTCTGTTTGCGGACCAGATTGAGGAAATCAAGACCATATGTGCGGATGCGACGTGCAACCGTAAGGCGACGATGATACTGAAGGTGAAAAACGGTGTGCCCGTATACACTGGCGAACAGATTGAGGTGGGGGGCAACGATATGTACAAGTCCGTATGTCGCAAACACTATTTGCATCCGGACATGGACAACCTGTCGCCTCTTTCTACAGATCTCCAATGAACGGTCTGTAGAAAGAGGCCATTCGTCAGCGACTGCGTTTGGTTGATGATCACGGGCTGACATACGATACGGTCATTCTCGGTTGACCCACTCACATGCCGCGTACAGTCGATCCAGGGTGCGCATCTGCCCAAGGGATCGCTCTACAAAGGGGTTGGATTTGTTCCCTGCCAGGATCAGGTCGCTTATATAAGCGGCCTGAAGCGCGTACACATTGACCGGATCAAACGATTGGGTGCTGGCGCCGGATTTGCCCTCCACCCGCAGTTCTGGCGTTCCCTTATCGGGTCGAAATGGCAGGGTCACAGTGATCTTGCCCAGGATGCCCCATTTGACTGTGTTCATCTTGTGACCTCCTCAAGTTGTGCAGCGATTCGCGTTGGCCAGGATTTTAGCAAACGATGCGCTGGACTGTCAAAATCGTACCGGGTGGCATAAGCAGAAAGTGGTAAAATGGACACGAGCGAATGAACTGCGTGAAGTGGTTGCAAGGGTGTCGAGATTTCCATCCTTGGCGGCGTTTGGGGGTGAGGCATGCAAACAGGACGACGAGTACAGATGGTCGCCGTTCAGGTTCTTAGCCACCTGATGATTGGCGTGATCGTGATCTGGGTCGTACGCCGACGTGAATCGGGCGCGTATTTGACCGCTCTGTTCACGTCTGATAAGTGGCCCTCGCAGGTTATCCTGGGGCTGCTCAGCGGAATCATTCTGGCCTTTCTGATGGATTATGTGCTGAGACGCAGTCACGTAGAGATACCGCAGATCATGCGGAGGATTCTCGCTCAGCTGGGGGTCAGGGCGTCTTTCATTCTGCTGGGGCTAGCCGGTTTTTACGAGGAGTTCTTTTTTCGCGGGGCGATACAGGGTCTCCTGATTTCTCCGCTTGGACAAGTCGGCGCCTTGGCCATTGCCTGGGCCGTGTTTACCGCGGTGCACGTACCGCAATACTGGCGTGTGCCCGTGTTTATCGCCGAGGTGGCCGTCATGTCTGCACTGGGCGGCGTTTGGTTCGCTCTCACAGGCAACCTGATCGGGCCCATTGTCCTGCACGCCGCCTTTAACGTACACTTGACCTATTTACAGCGCGAGAGCATGTTTTCCATGAACGAATAGAGGAGATCGATGGTATGAAGCGAACCGTGTGGGGCCTTCTTGCGGCCTTCTCAATGTCCTCATTGGTCATACTCGCCGGGCAAGCCGTTTCTCAAGGGCAGGATACTCCATCACTGAACTCTGCGACGAGTCCGGCGCGCAGGGCGCCTGCAGGAAGCGCTTCTTTTGGCTGGAAATGGGTGGCTTTGTCCGCCGCGTTGGGGCCGCAATGGCAGATCAGTGGATTTACGGGGGCGCAGGGCATCCTGCAAGTAGTGGCAGGATTGGGCCAAACGTCCAATACGACTGTAAATACTCTCTATAAGCGGGTCAAGTATGACTTTACCGCCAACCAGTTGTCTTCGACCGTGACTTCTACAAGGACGCCGACAGCGTATGCAGGCCCATACTCTCTGGCCATGGTCCAGCCAACGTTCTCATTTGCGCCGCAAAACATGCAGATCCTAAAAAACGGCAAAGCAGCAGTCGCCTGGCCGAAAGGTGTGATCGCGTACGGGTCGGAGATCAATCCTGCCGTAGGCAGTTCCGCAGGAACGACATGGGATAACGCCATTATCGGGCAGTCTGGCCAGTGGCTGTGGATTGCTCTCAAAGGTCCGCAGTACCCGGCCATGCGTCAGGCGCCGCAGCTTATTTGGCGATTCCGGTACTGGAATCGACTCATGGCCATAAACGTAACGACGGGCCAATATCGCCTGTACGCGATTCCCCGCATGACGGCGCGGGAAAGCACCTGGAACACACCACCTGCGTTTTTTGTTTCGCCACACGCCGTCTATATTGGCGTATCACACTGGGTGGGCCGATTTCCGCTAAACCCGGTCGTGTTGTCGTCGGCGCCTATTCTAGCGAGGACGCCGGCGGCTGTGTTGCGGGAGCGGAGCGACTGGATGATGGCTGTCGCGCAGGCTGCGGCTCGGCAAGGCGCCGCCAGCGTCGCTTCGTTTTGGGACGACGCCGTCATGAACAAAAGCGTGCCGGGAGTGCCGGGACAACCGGGAAGTCCGGCGTCTTCCTGGTTATTTGACGGGGCGTACTTTAATCACTGGATGTATCCGAATGATCTTGTATGGGCCATGAACTTTCCGCTTGCGCCTGATACGGCGGCCTACAAGCAACGCGCCGCACTGTTCGCCGATATTTTCGGTCTCCTGAAAAATCCCTTGCGCGGGATGTGGATTTCCTCGACGAATGCGCAGATGCGGGCTCATTTCCATAATCATCCGCCCGCGCTGAAGGGATATCTGGTGAGAAACGGATTATACGTGCCTGACCCGTCTGCATGGCCTTTGCCCACCAGTTTTCAGACGTATGGCCAGGTGCGCAATGCCGTCGCTCCCCTGCTTGCCGCAGGGTCTGCGGTTCCCGTTTGGCTTCCCCAGCAGGCGGGCTCGCCCTGGAAGGGGTGGCTTGACGTCCGGGTTGATTTTGCCGGGGGGTACGATCTCACGGTATCGGCGGGACCCAAGTTGCCATTGAATTCTCCTAAAATAGTGAGCGGAAACGCCAATTTACTCTTTGCGCTGCGTGGTCAACCCGTCTCGAGTCCGACGCCGGCATCGTGGACATGGAACATGAATGCGGCCATTCCTGGAGCCGTCCAAAGTCGAGTGAATCTGGGGTCTGGGGTATGGGGCGTTTTGTACACGGGAAAGATTCAAGGTCAGTCAGCGCAGAGCGTCATGTGGCGGGAGAAGGGCTGGACGTTCAGTGTTCCCGCCGCGCCAGGTTGGCCGCAAAGCCCCTCGTCTGCCGCCAGACAGATCGTCGCCTCCCTGCGTAACGTTCACTTCACGGTGGCAGGCGGCCAGGCGGTATTTGGTTTAGGCAATGATTTGCCGTCACAGGCTGAGTTTTCCACGATGAACGGGCGCTACTTTCTCTACGTGACCGGTTGGCGCGCCGCTGCCTTCGCGGCCTCCATGACCACAGCATCGAACTATTGACAGTTATTTTCCGGCTTTAACGTTGAAAAAGTCGCCGCCTTTATAGAGATCGTCGTCGGTTCCCCAGTGGATGTCCTTTGGCGATTGGGTTAGCAGAGGAATGTGTTTTGAGCAGTGAATGTACGCCTCATCCACATTCACCAAAACCCACCGTTCGGCGCGATCGTCCTGCAGGTTCCAACTGGCATCCGGCAATTCCCTGATCGCTGCCTGTCCATTCACGTGCAGACCGATGCAGTGTTTGAAGAAATCGATGAACATGAGTCCGATATGGGGGTTTTCTCTGATGTTGGCCAAGCTTGCGTAGACACCGTTGCCGCGATATTCGGGATAGGCAAGGGTATGATCGTTCAGTACGCGGACAAATCCGGGCAGACCTGAGCGAAACGATGAATCACAGTCGCCTCGGGCGTTTGAGGTAGCGATAAACACCATAGTCTGGTTTGCAATGAATTGCTGCATGTGCGAATTCAGACTGGAAAGCATTTGATTTCTGTAAAACGCCTCGGCTCGCTGCTCGCTTCCGTACTCTCGCTGCAACTCACGTTCAACGGGTGACTGGCTCATATCTTGAAAGTCCTCCTTATGTGCTGGGCGTTCACGATGGATAACTGCGGGTTCATTGAACAGCCGCGGCAGTTTGCCGAGGTGAACACCAGTCAGGCAAGCTGCCGGCAGGATAACCGAGAAGAGATCTTGTCCAAGTTGTGCGGTCGGTGAGCGGACAGGCCAGTGCGACCGAAGGTCCTGCGTCCGTTCTGCAAGTCATTGTAACCGGATTTCGGGCAAATGTCATGGAAGGTTGCGATGACGGGTGTACAGGCCCTGACCCATCACCAGTAATGTGGTATGATCGAAGCGCATGGCGGTATGCGGGGGAGTGGCATGACTGCTGGCGTGGTTGAGTTGAAAGGAGATCGGTATGGCGGCAGGCTGGGGATTGGTGAATGAGCTGTTTATGATTGTGAGTTCCATTACAGCGGCATTTGGTTGGGCTGCGATTAGGCGCAACCGCGTACATCTTCATCGCAAGTTGATGATTACCGCGTCAGTGTTTGGCGCTATGTTTTTTGTCAGTTATGCACTCGCCACGTTGACCATTGGAGATACAACGTTTGGCGGACCTTCAGGCATGGCGGGAGCCTACAATTCCTTTTTGCAAGTCCACGTGGCATTGGCGACTCTGGGCGCCATTCTGGGAGTGCTTACACTCGTTCTTGCGACGCGCAGGCGGTTTCGCAAACACAGGCGCGTGGCGCCCTGGACTGCGATCATGTGGTTCATATCGGCGGCAACCGGACTCGTTGTATACCTGTTATTGTTTGTTATCTTTCCTCCTGGCCCGGCGATCAGGAATGTGTTGCACCTAATCTTCAGTTCTTAAGAGGGGGTACCAGTAGGACATTGATCAATCCTACACGGCTACATGAATTGATGGCAATGGAAGAACAGAGGTTTCTCCAGGAGCATCCCGAGTCCCATGCTCTTTCTGAGCAAGCCAAGGGATCGCTGTTCGCTGGCGTGCCCATGAACTGGATGACCAAGTGGGCTGGAGGATTCCCCCTCTTTGTCCGGCGGGCTAAGGGATCCCGTTTTGTCGATGTGGATGAGCGAGAGTATGTGGATTTTTGTTTAGGGGATACGGGGGCCATGACTGGGCACTCCCCGGACGAGTCTGTGGACGCCATCGTACAGCAGGTTCGAAACGGGTTGACTCTCATGTTGCCGACCGAAGACGCCATTTGGGTCAGCAAGGAACTGGCAAACCGATTTGGTTTGCCGTATTGGCAGTTTACCCTCACAGCAACGGACGCGAACCGCTTTGCTCTGCGCATCGCCCGGGCGGTGACAGGCCGCAACAAAGTGCTTGTGTTCAACTGGTGTTATCACGGAACGGTTGACGAGACATTCATTACACTCCATGGCGGTACAGTCGGCCCACGCAAGGGGAATCTGGGGCCTGCAGTGAATCCGGCCGAGACAACGCGGGTCGTTGAATTTAACGACATCGACGCATTGGCAGAAGCGCTGTCCCATGAAGACGTGGCGTGCGTGATTGCGGAGCCGGTTATGACGAACATCGGCATCATACATCCGAATCCCGGGTTTCATGACGCGCTGCGCGCGCTGACACGTCGCCATGGCACGCTTTTGATTCTGGACGAGACACATACGATTTGCACGGGACCGGGAGGATACACAGGAGAATACCATTTGGAACCGGACATTTTCACGATTGGCAAACCCCTTGCAAGCGGCGTACCTGCGGCCGCGTATGGTCTCAGCGCCGAAGTCGCCGAGCGGCTGACGGCAGTCCTGTCTCGAAACGAAACCGACACCAGCGGCATCGGCGGAACCTTGGCCGGAAACGCTCTCTCCATCGCGGCCATGCGGGCAACCCTGACACATGTACTGACAAAGGACAACTTTGACAAAATGATTGCTCTGGCAACGCGTTTTACGTCGGGAGTCAATGACGTGCTCACGGAGCGGTCGCTGCCCTGGCATGTGACGCAGCTCGGTTCCAGGGTCGAGTATCTGTTTCAACCCACTCGACCGAGCAACGGTTCTGAAGCGGCTGAATTATGGGATCATGAACTGGATCGATTTATTCACCTGTACATGCTAAACCGCGGCATCCTGCTGACGCCGTTTCACAACATGGCGTTGATGTCTCCGAACACTACCGTGGAAGACGTCGATTTGCATACGAATGTTTTCCGGGAGGTTACGGAAGCGCTGACCAGCGCCTAAAGATGGCCGATTTTGGTTTCTGTTGTGAGAGATAGACTTAGGATTCGCATCCAGATCTGGAGAAGGGAAGAGGAGTGTTGGCGTGTGAACCGGACACTTCGCGTAGTGGGTTTAGCGGCGATTGCGACCGTGTCGTCGACGGCGATTGCGCTATCCACACTGTCGGGGGCGTGGGCGGCTGCGGCGCACAATGAGCATGGCGCAGTCAAGGCGTCGGCAGAATCCAGCCAGGCGCAAGCGCTTGCGCAGAACTACCGTCCTGCGGCCGATCCCAACACACAGCTGCAAACCGCATGGAATGGGATTGTGCAACACGCCGATCTTGCGCACGCCACTGTCTCCGCATACGCTTATGACATCACGACTCACCAGGTGCTGGCTGCCATCCATCCGAATGAACGACTGACGCCAGCCTCTGTCATGAAGCTGTTTACCTCTGTGACTGCCATGGCCGATCTTGGCCCATCCTTTCGCTACGTCACCAAAGTGGAGTCGGCAACAGCTTCTTCAAATGGGGCGCCAGGCGCGATCTATCTGGTTGGCGGAGGGGATCCATGGCTGGAGGCGGACGGCGCGCTGACCCTGGAACAAATGGCAAAACGGGTAGCCGGAAAGATTCATGACGCGTCGCGAGTTGTCGGCGTGGGAACGCTCTTTGGAGGATCGCGCACCGGAACGGGATGGACGTGGAACGACCTTCCGTGGAACTATACACCGAATATTTCCGGATTGACCGTCGAGCGCGATCAATTGAATCTGCTTGTAGAGCCGGGCTCTCGCGGGGGCCCGCCCAGCTATGTCGTAAACCCGCTCAATCCGAGCGTAGACCCGTCGCTCACGTTCTTGCATATTTACAATCAGGCGAAGACGGTGGCGGCTGGAGGTGCGAACACCCTGTCCGTCTATAGAGGGCCGGGAACCAATGACATCTGGATCACCGGTCAACTTCCCCAAGGCGACCAGGCAAACACGTTCCTGTCTATCCACGATCCGGCCCTGTTAGGCGCCACTCTGTTCCAACAGCTGTTGACGCGCG
>JAJZCB010000114.1 GCA_021846285.1 Bacillota bacterium | reverse complement strand
ACTTCTCTGGAGAAGACAACATCCTGGAGGTGTATATCCGCTATCTGCGCCACAAACTGAACGATACGAAGCGACAACTGATTCGTACCGTGCGGGGTGTCGGCTATCGTGTGGACTTACAATAACAGGAAGTCACTGTTGAGTCGGCCCAGTACTCTGACAAGAGATCTGTATGCCAGGTACCTGGCCGTGGTTGCCGTGCTTCTTGTTCTTGTCGCGGCCATTCAGTTTGAATCACTGCACAGCGCTCTGGTGGTTGCCGGAGAGAGCAGCCTATCGTTTGCCCTGCGTGACGCACTGGCGGAACCGAGTGTAGCTCGCAACCTGACGGCTGCCGACTTTCGCAAGACAGTGCCCATGTTGCTGGAATCGCTCAGTATCAGAGGCATTAATGTAAGAATTTACAATGCGCAGTTTCGCCCGATCGGGGAGCGACAATCACATTACGACCCTATGAATCTGCAATTCTTCAGGCGTGGCATGACTGCGGCAATGAGGGCGGATCCCATTTCACTGCAGGCGGGTACAGAAGCGTTTGTGGCTGAGTCGCATGGACAGATCCTGCTGTTCGCGAATGTCGGTGCGCCGTCCAGATTGCCGGTCGGCTATGTGGAGTTGGGTTATCCCGACTCCACGCTCTATCCCATTTTGCTTGAACAGGCGGCCAAATTCCTTTTTGTCAGCGTTATTGTAGTGGTGTTTGCCGCGGCTATCCTGATTCCCGTAGTACGCGCTCCGCTTCGTCCCCTGCACCGCCTGATTCAGACTGCGCTGCGAATTCGGGCCGGCGCCTTTCAGGAGCGCTTGCCGTTGCTTGGAACCCATGAGACTGTACGCCTCGCAGGTGTGATCAATGATGCTCTGGATTTACTTGCGGATGCCGTGAAACGCGAACAGGACGCGGCTTGGCGGATGAAACAGTTTGTCTCTGACGCCTCCCATGAACTGCGTACTCCCCTTACCGCGATCCGTGGATTTACGGATGTGCTGCTGCGCCGCGTCGAATCGTACTCGCAGGAACTGGACTTGCTTCAGCAGGGCATGGGCGATGACGGGGATCGGGAGGAACTGTCCCGCTCGGCGATAACCAGACTGTTGTTGAATGCTCAAAAACTCACGGATATGCGGCAGGGACTATTGACCGTAGCGTCCGAGACTGGTCGTTTGGAAGCGCTCGTCAAGGATTTGTTGCAATTGGCCAAACTTGGCGAAGGGATTTCGCCCCAATTGGAGAACCTGGATCTCGCTGTGCTGGTTGCTGAGATGCGGATATCCTGGCTGAGCAGCGAACAATCAGCTATGATTTGACATCAGCCGTGACAAGGTGCGACAAATCAATGGTTCAACAAATATTATACAATATTGTGACAAATTCGATCCAGCACACAGTCGGTGATACAGGACGCGTATGGATTTGTGTTGAGCCGTTGCCGGATCAAAAGGCCCGCTTGGTCGTTCGCGACAACGGACCGGGCATCGCAAAGGAACAGCTGGATCGCATTTTTGATCGATTTTATCGAGCGTCAGGCGCACGGGAGCGTCATCCGGGCGGAGCGGGTCTAGGTCTCGCCATCGTGGCGGAGATCGTACGCGCGCATGACGGCGTTGTGAAGGTCGAGAGCGAACTTGGCGTTGGCACCAAGATGACCGTTGAGTTATGACGATCCTTAAACTTGGGTCATCCCTAAACGCAGACATGGCAGTTTATCCTGGTTTAATGGGGTGTGGCTGTGAAGGTGATTAAAATTGCGCCGCGCGGATACTGCTATGGCGTCGTGGACGCCATGGTGCTTGCGGCGCAGGTGGCAAAACGCGCCGATTTGCCTAGGCCAGTGCATATCCTTGGTATGATTGTCCACAATCAGTTCGTCGTGGATGCGTTTGAACGTCAGGGAATCATTACGTTGGATGGAGAAGACAGGCTTGCCATTCTGGAGCAGGTCGACCATGGAACTGTGATATTTACAGCTCATGGTGTATCGCCGGAGGTGCGACTGCGGGCCGAAGAAAAGGGCCTGGTGGTCATTGACGCCACCTGTCCGGACGTGACTCGCACCCATCTGCTGATCAAAAGGAAAGTGGCGGAGGGCTATGATGTGATCTACATTGGCAAACCCGGTCACCCAGAACCGGAAGGCGCCATCGGAGTTGCGCCTTCGCGCGTGCACCTGGTGGCGTCGGAACGCGATATTGCGGACTTGCCGGAGAACCTTGGACACAGCGACCCGGCGCCAGGTCCTGCCCGCATTATCGTGACGAATCAGACTACGATGAGTCAGTGGGATACGTCAGATTTGGTCACCAAGGTCATGGAACGTTTCCCGTCGGTGGAAGTGTACGGTGAGATTTGTGACGCCACTCAAGTGCGCCAAAACGCGGTGGCAAGTCAAGCGAGAGACGCCGATCTATGTCTGGTCGTCGGTGATCCGCGCAGCAACAATTCCGTTCGATTGGCTCAAGTCGCCGTAGACATTGCGGGCGTAAAGGCGCATCGCATCGCCGATGTCACAGAAATTGACCCCGAGTGGCTGCGCAACATACATGCAGTCGCTGTGACAGCGGGCGCTTCCACGCCTACGCCCATCACCCGGGCTGTCATTCACTATCTCGAACAGTTTGATCCGGATCAGCCAGATACCTGGACCCCGCAATTTGAGGTGGATTATGCGCACATTCTTCCGACGAGTCGCACTGAACGCGAGTAATCCGGCATACATGAGGAGGTAAAGTGATGGAAGAGTTCATGCGTTCTGTACTGTTGAACTTATCGAAACAAAAAGGGGCCAATGATCTGGCCAAGCGGTACGGTCTCCGTTTTGGCGCGGGTCGGTTTGTGGCCGGCGATTCGCTGGAGACGGCCATTCCCCACGTCCGCGCGCTAAACGACGCAGGAATGCTTGTCACACTGGATCATCTCGGTGAGTTTGTGGCTGACGCAAGTGAGGCTGAGGAATCGGCTGATTATTGCATACGAACGCTGGACGCGATCGCGCAGGCGCAAGTCCGGGCCAATCTGTCGCTAAAATTGACGCAGGTAGGTCTGGATATCGATCCTTCTCTCTGCTTCGACAACATGCGCCGCATAGTGGCCAGGGCCAAACAGTATGGCAATTTTGTGCGCATTGACATGGAGGATTTCAGCCACTGTCAGCAAACCATTGATCTGCTCCTCGAACTCAGGCGCGAGTTTGACAATGTTGGCACGGTCATGCAGGCGTATTTGTATCGCGCGGCCGACGATGTCGCCTCGCTGGCCGCCCAGGGGATCCCGCTGCGGATCGTGAAGGGAGCTTACAAAGAACCGACGGAAGTGGCTTTTCCTGAGAAGACGGCCGTGGACGCCAATTACAAACAGTTGATCGAGATCAGTCTTGGCGTCGGCAATTATACGGCGATAGCCACTCATGATGAAGCGCTCATCGCGTGGACAAAAGCGTATGTGGAACGTGAGGGGATCGCCCGCGACCGTTTTGAATTTCAAATGTTATACGGCATTCGACCGGGTCTGCAGCGCGACCTTGTCAAGGAAGGCTATGCCATGCGCATCTATGTTCCTTATGGCACGGACTGGTACGGGTATTTTATGAGGCGTTTGGCGGAACGTCCCGCCAATTTGGCGTTCGTGCTAAAGAGCATGTGGAGAGATTGAACTTCGATCGCTGTGACGCGTCGCCACGGCGCTTCCTGGTGAAGATGAAAACTGCATGCACTGCCGGCGATAGAGTGCACACTCTGGGCGCATGACCATATGATGGGGCATAGACCTTGACGAGGGGGACATGCTCCGTGTTTGGGCACAGGAAAAATGTGAACGCACAGCCAGACTATGAATTTCATGATTTGGAGTTTCAGGACTACGGGCATGCCGTAGGGTTCATGCAGTATATGTTGCGCCGATTGGGATACTATCGGGGTCCGGTTACCGAACATTTTAATCAATTGACAGAAGAGGGGTTGAAGCTGTTTCAGATGAACCAGCGTGTTCCGATTACCGGTCGCATGGATGAACGTATGTGGCGTCTGCTGATTGTGGTTGCAGTCAATCACCATGTGCTGGGTCAGGAAGTCGGGCCGCAATACGTGAATCACTTTACGTCAGCTCACATGGGTTGACTGGCTGTTGGGGGGAATCATCTTGTCTCCGAACCCCCATGAAAGATTCATCTGTATATGGTACCATATGGGCAGGACAAGCACAGGAGGGGCTGTTGCGCGCTGTGCGATCGACCAACGTTGCGTGATTGTCAGGCGCTTCATTGCTGGCTGGACAAAGAAAAGGGATTTTCTCAGGACCTCCCGGTCAATGTGGGCGTGGGTGCATTAGATCTAGCATAAGGAGACGATGGGGTTGACGCGTGTGCGCAAGGCGGTTATTCCCGCTGCGGGGCTCGGAACGCGCTTTTTGCCTGCCACCAAGGCGCAGCCGAAGGAAATGCTGCCGCTTGTGGATAAACCGGCCATCCAGTATATCGTGGAAGAAGCGGTGGCGGCCGGGATTGAAGATATTCTCATTGTGACAGGTCGCTTTAAACGTGCGATCGAAGATCATTTCGACCGCTCGATGGAACTGGAGAAGCATCTGGCTGAACACGAAAAACGTTCAACGCTTGAAGAGGTGCAACGCATTTCCCAATTGGCGAATATTCACTATATACGTCAGCCTGAACTGAACGGGTTGGGGCATGCGGTGTCGATGGCGCGGTCTTTTGTGGGTTCTGAGCCGTTTGCTGTGTTGCTGGGGGACGATATCATTCACTCTTCCACACCTGCGCTGACACAGTTGCTGAGTGTGCATGCGGCGTGCGGACTTTCGGTTGTGGGAGTTCAACCGGTGCCCAGGGAAAACGTTTCCAGTTACGGTATTATCGCGGGCGAGAGCGGCGATGGTAAAGAATACATCGTTTCTGACCTGGTGGAAAAGCCTTCGCAAACAGAGGCGCCGTCCAATTTGGCCATAGTCGGTCGTTACGTCATTACTCCCGATATTTTCTCTGTGATCGCGGCGACTCCGCCGGGTAAACAGGGTGAGATTCAACTGACGGACGCGCTGCGCGGGCAAATGATGGCGCAGGGACTCCGCGCCTGCCGGATCGATGGATTGCGGTTTGACATCGGTGACAAATTGGGTTACATAAAAGCGATTATCGGGCTTGCACTGACGAGACCGGACATGCGTGAGGATGTACTTGGCTATATGCGGGGCATATTACCCGAGACGGAGCGAATGTCCGGCTATGTTGGCCGGTGACGCCACATGGGTGGGAGCACAGAGGTGGAGAGCAGGTCACATTTTTTGCGTGTTCTGCGAACGCTGGACGGAAGATCGTACAGTGGCTATCGCGAACTCAAAGGCGCCTATGATTTGGGATCGTACACGTTACATATCGATCATGTGCAAGGTGATCCTTTCGCTCCTCCATCGCGTGTACGCGCCCGTGTGCACGCTGATTTACTCCGGTTGGATGAAAGATTGCTGGACGATGTCGACCGACGCGTCGCGGTGGAAGACTTTTTAACTCGCAGACTGGTGGCCGGCATGGAAGCGTTGGGGCTTCAACGCCGTGGGAGCGGTCGAAGCGGCGTGATTTTGATCGATACGCCTGGCCAGGTCGTGTTGCCCCGAAGCAGCGTTTGCGTTACTTCGGAAGCGATCGAGGTGCGCCTTGCTGTCGGACTTCCCGGGGATGGACGGCGGATCAGGGCCAAAGACGCGGAAGCGATGTTTGTCGATGATCTGCCCTTTATCCTTTTGCACGCGTTGTCGCGGAGTGCGTTTCCGTTTGACGAACTGAGTGAGCACGTGACGCTGTACTGCAATCAGTGCTATATAAGGAGCAAACTGACGGGGCGCGGACTGATCGCGTTTGTGGGTGACGGCGCCGTACTGGCTCGTCGCAATGGCATCAGCGAATTGCCGATGGACGCGAATCTGGCGGTGCCCTTTGCAGCGCCAGATTCGTTGCGTGTTACGTGGCAGTTGCCAAGCGGCAAGGTGATGTCGGGCATGGGTGTGCCCAAAGGCGTGACGCTGATCGTCGGCGGAGGGTTTCACGGAAAGAGCACACTGCTGCAGGCGATTATGCGCGGCGTATACAATCATATGGCCGGAGACGGGCGCGAATGGTGTATTACTGACGAGACGGCGGTCAAGGTGCGGGCGGAAGACGGACGACGAGTCAGCCGGGTGGACATTTCGGGGTTCATCTCCAATTTGCCGAGGGGGCGTTCAACAACGGCCTTTAGCACGCAGGACGCGAGTGGATCGACTTCGCAGGCGGCGGCCATCGTCGAGGCGATCGAACTGGGCGCGCGCGTGTTGCTGATGGATGAAGACACGAGCGCCGCGAATTTCATGATTCGCGACGCACGAATGCAGGCCCTTGTCGCAAAAGAGCGGGAACCAATCACACCATTTGTAGATCGGGTTCAGGAATTGCATCGGTCGCTGGGAGTTTCAAGCATACTTGTCGTTGGCGGTTCGGGTGATTATTTGGATGTAGCTGATGTCGTACTATTGATGGATGAGTACGTTCCCATTGACGCAACGCACAACGCAGAACAGATTTGTGTCAAGTATCCTGCGCGACGTACCGTGGAGGCTGCCGCTCCGCTTTCTCCCATGCGAGCGCGGTCGCCATTTCCATTGACGCTGGGCGCGCGTATGGAACGCATGGACGTGAAATCGCGTACGACGTTTCAGTATGGCGATGAGTTTGTGGAACTTGGCGCACTGGAGCAATTGATTGACGAGAGTCAAACGCGGGCGGCCGCGGCGATGATCCGGTATGCCCTCGCGCGTTACGCGAACGGCGCCAAGTCGCTCCATACGGTTGTGGGGCAAGTCATCGACGATGTCTATGAACAGGGTTTTGCCGTGATCAGTCCGTACGAGGGATGTTCAGGGTTTTACGCGTTGCCGCGGCCATTCGAGATTGGCATGATCTGGAATAGAGTGCGGGCCTTGGTCATACGTTAGACAGTGCTTGGGAAAACGGCGTTAAGGCGCTTTCTGACTCATGCGCACGACCTGGACAGACAGGGCGGGGGTGTAGGCGAATGGAACTGCCGGTGTCCAGAGTAGCCAATGCGCGTATGGAACAGGTGTTGAACCGCGTCCTGCAGGCGCAGATTGAGGAAGGGAGTTCGGGCGCAGCCGTGGTTGTCATCGATCACGGCAGCATCGTCGCAGAGTGCTACTCAGGACATCATCATCATGGGGCGGCATCCAGGGAGGTAACGAAGGACACCCAATTTAACGTATATTCCGTACGCAAATCGTATATCGGGCTGGCGCTGGCGTTGGCGATCACGGATCAGGCGATTGGTTCGTTGGACGATCTCGCGAGGCATTATATAGATGGCGTTGACCCAGCGCTGCTTGGGGAAACGACGCTCAGGCATTTGCTGACGCATACACACGGTCTGGATGGGGGTCGCGGCGCCGTTCGGCGTGTGTTCACACCGGGGCGCAGTTGGCGCTACACCAATACGGGAGTCGATCTGCTCTGCGACGCGATCGTTGGCGCGACGGGCAAGACAGTGGCGGAGTCGCTTCGGGAGCGTGTTTTTAAGCCGCTATCCTTCGTGCAAACGGGCTGGCGATCGGAGCAAACAGACGCGATGGCGTGGGATGTGTGCAAGGGGGAGAGCGGTCCGGCAATCACGCTCGATGCGCCCGACGGTGCGGGACGGAATCTGTTTGTAAGCGCCAGGGAACTCGCGTACTGGGGTTTTTTGCATGTGCGCCGCGGCATGGTCAATGGTCGACAGGTCGTTCCAGTCGAAGCGATCGCCATGGCGCTGAGCGATCAGACGCCCGTGACGCTTGATCGCAGGTGGCCGCGACATGGATTTTATTGGTGGGTACAGGGGAGCTCGGGATCGCGGATTGGCGAGTTGGGCGGTCGATTGCCAGTCGGTTCGTGCCAGATCGTCGGGATGTCAGGTTGTCTTTGCCTCGTTGTGCCTGAGTGGGATCTTGTTGCGGTGCGGATGTATAACGGAGTGTGCGCAAAACGTGGCACATTTCTGAAGCAGGCGCGAGAATTCGGCGAACTGATCTGCGCAGCGAGCGGGCAAATAACAGGAGGCGATCATTCGTGAAAAAACGGGTAGATTTCCATGGCGCTTGCGCGCCACCAACAACCGGGAAGAAAATGCGCCTGCGGCGATTTTTCGGGATAGACTTTCATGCCCGAGTTTTGCGAAGCAAAATCTCACTTGCGCAGCACCATCAATTGATGAAAAACCCGCTTGGCTGGGATCGTATACTGTGCCGAGGCGAGTTCGGCGCAGCCGTGTTTGAGCAGCGGCACAGTATACGATCCCGGCGGGCAGGGAAGGTATTTTTCGGGATAGCCACAGGGGCCTGTATTGTATTGGGCATTTTGCCAACTCATTTCGTTGCAGCAGCGACTACTGCGGGAGTGAGGGCAGTTGCCGCCAATCAAAAAACACAGCCTAATCCTCTGTTTACTACGACGCTGACGTTGCCCAATGGGAAGATAATTCTACCGGATCATTCGTTCCGGTGGAAGGACATTTCGGTATCTCTGCTCGTAACAAGTCTACCTACACATAGCCCAAAATACGCGGAAATAGTGGGGAATCATTCGACTGTACTCAGTCGCGCCACTATCTTCACTTCAGCCGGCACTGCAACACTGGTGTTAAACAAGAGAACCCCGTCGGCTGCATCCCAATCGACCACTCCGAGATACGAATATTGGGTCATTGTCTACGGAAGCAAATACGCCTACTGCATTGACGCCACTGTACTCGGAAATCGAAACAGAGCCCGGAGCGAAGTTCTGCAACTTTCGAATAATTGGAATGTGCCCGTGGAAATTACGCCGCTTACCGCCGACAGCAAATCTATAGCCGCAACATTGACGACGTACCTGGATGCGTTCAATCAAGGAGATCTTGCTAAAGCATATGCGATGTTCGCTGACATCAAACAACATATGTCGTTCACAAAATGGAAGGATCAAGGCGATCCACAAAGAGGCTGGAGACCTGTCTTAACCCGCGTTCATGTCGTAGAGAAAGGCAATGTGGCCGACGCTTACATAACAGCCAGCATATGGCCTCCCAATCAGGGCAGCAGGAGCAACTTCGTGTTTGTCTATCCAATGACGAAGCTGGGGGGGGTATGGAGATTGGTCTACAATGAAGAAGATTTTGGACGCCAAAAGTTCCTGGTATTCCAGCAGTTCAACCGGGAGATAGAGGCATACGCAAGTAAACAACGATTGAGCTAACCTATGGGCCGTGAGGGGCGCCGTCTTTGTGGCGATGTTGTAGCTCACTCATCCGCAAGCGCAGAAGTTCGCCGAGGAGAGTGCGCTTCAGGTTCCACTGGCGGTGGCAGCGACGGACAGGATAGGGGCTGGCTCGAAAACGACGAATACAATGACAAGGGGGGCTTGTATGGCGAACAATCTGAGTCAAGCTCATCTTCCGCACGGATTACTAGGACGCTGGTTTGGCAGACTTATGGGCTGGCTCAATAGTCTGGGGGATTGTTTTCCATTGCTGTGCATGGGTGGGCTATGCGTGAGAGCTTAGAAGTGACCACAGGTCAGGAGGCCATGGATCGACTGCGGAATTATTTGGACGAAGCTGGCTTTCTTGTCCATAAAGGATTCATAGGCAAAGCACGTACCAAGGAGCCTATGTACCTGTTCGCGCAGAGGAGGGATTAGTATTCGGGAGCTTTTGTCTGTGGATATAACATGGGCTGAATTTGAAGACATGCAGGCAGAAACGGAGACTAAGTTGTTCCGAGGTGAGTTTTATTGATGAATATTCGAAAAGGATGAGTGAGGCTGTTGTCTATACGAAGAGGAATCCTCGATGATCTCGATTTCTTGGTGGAAGTCGATCTCCTGAATGAAGGCTACACTACTTCAGGGGATATGCCCCAAAATGCTGATGAAGCTTCTGCTCACCGGAATAAGATCGCGGCGTTCCTTACGGATGAAGACAGGGGAGTCTTTATTGTCGACAATTTGAGGCAGTCCCGGATCGCGATGATTATGTATAGCGTTCGGAACTGCGACATACACGAGGACTATGAGATCTTCAGTGAATTGCAACGGAGCTTGTTCCCAACCGACGGACGGTTTATACAAATATTCCAACTGTGGGTTGCTCCTTCGCGACGCAGGGAGGGACTGGCTACAATGTTGAAGAGGGAAGTGGAAGAAGAAGCGGTTCGTCGAAATATCGGATTAATCTATACACACAGCGAAGAAAGCAACTCTGTTGTTCTTCATCTAAATTTACGCTTAGGGTATCGTGAGGTTAGAAGGGGAACTATTTGGGATGAGGTAATTCGAGTCAGCTTAGTGAAGGAACTGTAGCCGAGACCCCATTCGAACTCACAAAAGCCCTATAGCCGTATTTTTCTTCTTGAATTCTCACGGGCGGAGATTCAATTATCGTTGAACTGAAGATGCCGCTATGTCTGATGGAATAATAGGCACGCTATTGAACAAACGGCCTCGAATACGCACGAACGCGAGGTTGAAACTAGCTATTTATTGATGCTTATCTATGATAAAATATGGTCATGGATAAGCAACGGTTTTTGCCGATTCGAAAAGTGGCCGACATGCTCGGATTAAGCGT